>JAUIEY010000008.1 GCA_030429685.1 Gammaproteobacteria bacterium | reverse complement strand
CAGCGGCAATGCCTTCCTGAGTTAACCACAATACAAAAAAGGTGCTCAGCACCGCCATGTCACCGCGCGCGACCACGGCCGCCACGTAAGCCAGCGAGATACGGATTTTTTTCGCCGCGGCCACCCCGATTTTCAGCGTTGCCAGCATAGGCTCGCGCTTTTCGAGCTGCGCCGGCGCGCCGGGCTTTAATCCCAGCAACAAACCCGTGGACACGAACAGACATACGCCCGACGCCGTCCAGATCCAGAATTTCGCCGTCTGCACCGGGTCGCCGTCAGTCATTTCGGTGAATACCGGCAACAGCAGCCGCAACGGCGTCAGCAACAGGATAAAACCAAGCCCGTTTAGCATGAAGCACACCGAAATCACCTTGCCGCGGGCTTCGTCTACCGCATAGTCATTGGCAACCGATGGCAGCATGGCGGTGTTACCGGCGAGGCCCAGCGCAAAAAACATTCGGTACAGGGTGAGCTCGTCAGCCGAAGCTGCGGTCGGATACAACGCATAGCCGGCCGCCATGACCAGGAATGCGCCGATCCAGATAGGTTTACGGCCGATCTTGTCGGACAGCGCGCCAAGCAGTCCGATGGTACAGATCACCACCACTTCAGAAAGAAAAGTCAGGTTGCCGGCCAGCGGCCCCTGCTCCTCGGCAGGAATGTTCAGCACTTCGGTAAACAGATACGGCTGGCTGGCATTAACAAAACCCATCATTGCGATGCCGAAAAATGAACCGAACAACAGCGTGGCGAAATTGAAGCCGGAGATATTCGGCGCAATGCGGATTTTCAGAAACTTCGGTCCGAGCGCGCGACCCGCGGGGGCCGCTTGAGCAGGTTCAGACATGGTGCCTAGCGCCTCAATACTGTGAGCCAGCGCCCGAGATTGAGCAGGCTCGCTAAAGAAGATGCCACGTATGTCAGTGCCGCGGCCTTAAGAATTTTACGTGCGTGGGGCAGGTCACCGTCATGCAGGTAGCCACCCTGTTCGAGTATAGGCAGAGCCTTGCGGAAACTGGCATCGTATTCGACCGGCAGGGTCACGAGGTGGGCAACGGTGCCGAGCGCCATGGACGCCGCACCGATCAGCAGTGTCAGCGCACCGGCCTGCGGCGCGCGGGTCACCAGGAACAGCAGCGGTGTCACCACCAGCATCACGCTGGCCACGCGCTGGCCGGCATTGGCGACGACCACCAGTCGCTGGCGCGCCCTGAACATGGCTTCGCCGCGCGCATCCTGAATGGCGTGGCCGACTTCATGGGCCGCGACGGTAACGGCGGTTAACGAGTGCCCGGCGTAATTGTCTTCTGACAGGCGCACGGCCTTGTCGGTGGGATCGAAATGATCGCCCTTGTCAGTCACTTCAACTTTCACTGCCGACAGATCAAAGCGATCCAGCAGGTGGCGCGCCAGTTCGGCGCCGCTGCCCTTGCCGCGGTAACGGTCGGCCGGGCTGCTGTACTTTTTCAGCACGTGGCGCACCCAGACGCTGGGCAGAAACACCGCCGCCACGATCACCACAATCACGGCCACCCAGATCATGGTGTTTCCGCCTGCAGTTGCGCACGCTGTGCGGTGATCTGCGGCAGGTCAACCCGCGCCAGCCAGTCGGCGGCCACGCGCGAACCTTTTACATAGGCATCCAGAAATGCAGTGGAGGTGGCATTAAAAATGGCCAGGCCCTGATGGTCGGGCGCGGTTGCGGTGTCTTTCTGAATCAGCCCGCCGAAATAATGGTCGCCGCCGTCAAGCAATAACCGGTAGCGAGCCACCGCGGCACCGGCTGACAGAATTTCACTCTGCGCTTCGGCGGCGGCGCCACGCTGGCCCATCAGGCCATAGTCGTCGGTACCGGTGGCCATGAAGGTCGGTACCGTGCTGGCCCGCCACAGCTCGAGCGGCATCAGGCGCATCTTGCCCGGGTCGCTGATGAGCACCAGGGCGTCATAGCGATTTTCTCCGGCCTGCACCACGCTGCCGTCAAAGCCGGTGCGGTATTTCATGCCCGTCACCAGCATGGCCACCTGGGTGCCGATGGAATGACCGGCCGCGATGTAATGATCGTGATCAATCTTGCCGGCCAGTGCCGGCAGTTGCTGCTCGATGCTGCCCAGTTCGTCGAGCACCTGCGACATGTCGGCCACGCGCGTCATGGTCACCGCCTGCATGGTTGCGTAACCGCTGGGCTGCACACCGAAATTGGCATCCACGTGTTGCGGCGTAATCACGACGTAACCCTGCCCGGCCCAGTGAAACATGATGCGTTCATAGTACTGCGGTGAGGAAAATGTGCCGTGCGACAGCACGATCAGCGGATACGGGCCGCCCTGCTGCGGGAACACAATACTCAGCGGCAAGCGGCGGTCGGTGGGCAGACCGTCAGCCGCATCTGCGTCTGCAGCATCCAGCACCACCGCGCGGTTATAACCGATGCCCTGGGGCGGCTGACCCCGATAGAGCGCAGTGATATCAGCAGCGCCGGACGGCAGCGCAGTGAACAGCCACAACGCGCCAATGAGCAGCGGCTGATGCAGCAGATAAATCAGCAGGCTGTGGCGGCCGCCGAAAGCGAGGCCGCGCAGCATTAAGGAGCGATCATTGCCGGCGCGCTGTTGCAATACTGCAAGCACATAGGGTCCGGCGTACACACCGAGCAGGACCACGCCCAGCCAGGGCAGCAGCGGCACATAGTCCTCGGTGGGCGGCTTGAAGGTCATCAGACCGACCCATTGCCAGGCAGGCTGATCGAACCATTCAAGCTGCACGCTGTTGGCCGTGACAATCAGACCGATGCCGACCAGCAGGCTGACCACCCCGGTACGCACGAACAGCAGACCGATGACGCTGGCAACGGCAATGAAATGCAGGATGCCGAAAAAAATAAACCGCTCGGCGAACATCAGCCATGAACCGAGGCTGACGGCGGCGGCGCCGGCAATGATGAGCGCAAGCCGGCGGAAGTAGCTGCGCGCGTTAAAGCCATTGGCGGTTGCCAGCACCAGGCTGACGCCGACAATGAACACAAACAGGCTGACAATGACGCTGCGGAAGTTGTTCCAGAACGGATCGTTGTAGAAATCCCAGTTCGCCAGGCCGAAAAAACTCAGGTCAAAACAGAAGTGATAGATCACCATCAGCACGATGGCGAAGCCGCGCAGGGCATCGACGAGTACAAGTCGCGGAGCGGTTGGACTGGCCGCGCTCACGCGACCTCGCGATTACCCGTCACCACCTGCCTCTTCCGGCCAGCGATGCGGGATGCGAACGATCTTGCTGAGGTCGTGGCCGGTTTCCGCGGCGATGTCGAGCAGATTCTGATACTGCGCGTCGCTGATGTCGGGCGAGCGCGTCATGATCCAGATGTACTTGCGGTTGGGCACGCCGATGATGGTTTCCGAGTAGTCATCATCCACATGCACGATTAAATACGCGGATTTAAACGGCCACAGAAACTGCATGCGCCACTCGGTGTTGGTCTCGGTGTTGTGGACAAAACCGGTGGGATTGAAACTTTTAACCGGGCCGTCGAAGCCGTCCTTGCGGAAGCGGTAAGTGGTGTTAATGGAACCGTCGTCGTTAAGCTCGTAGGACTCGACCGCGTTGTGGGCGCCGGCCTCGCTGGCGAAAAACAGGTCAATGGGGATACTGCCCACCACGTACCAGTCGCCCATGAAGCGGTTCAGATCCATCTTCTTGTCGGTGGCGCGCAAGGCGTCGGTGCTGCTACAGGCGGTCATAATCAGAAAAGCCGTCAGTGCAGCGGTTATGCGGCCGCTGCGGCGAAAAAATGCAGTCGTTCGGGTCATACCCAAGCTCCTTGTCCAAATCACTTTATACCGCGTTTTAAATCCGGTGTCTGACACCATTATTCGTTGCCGGGACGCAAACCGATGCGGTGCTGTGGTATTACTGCACTGTGTCTTCCGCCCCCGCATTCGCCTCCAGGCACCGCGCGATCACGCTGCTGGCGCTGATTGCCGCGGGCGAGGCGGCGTTTTTTCTGCCGTTTCTGCTGCCGCGCGTGTTCCGCCCCACGGTGCTGGAAGTGTTTCAGATCACCAATCTGCAACTCGGCACGGCGTTTGGCGTGTACGGTGCGGTGGCAATGCTGGCTTATATCGGCGGCGGTCCGCTGGCGGATCGCTTCGGTCCGCGCAACATGCTGGCGATTGCCCTGCTGACCACCGCGGCGGGTGCCGCCGTGCTGATGACCGTGCCTGACATGCCCACCCTGATCGCGCTGTATGCCTACTGGGGCATCACCACCATTGCGCTGTTCTGGGCGCCGCTCATTAAAGCGACACGCGACTGGGGCGGCGACGCTGAACAGGGCGTCGCTTTCGGTCTGCTCGACGGCGGCCGCGGTTTAATGGCGGCACTGACGGCATCGCTTATGGTATGGGTGATCGCCGCGCTGCTGCCCAGTGACCCGGCCACCGCCACGCTGGCGGAACGCAGTGCGGCGCTGCGCGAAGTCATCGTGTTGCTGATGAGCCTGACGGCCGGCATGGCCATGGTGCTGTGGTTGCTGCTGCCCGGCACCACAGGCAACAACTCCGACCGGCCACCGCACTTAAGCCTGCAGGGACTGGCGCATGTCGCGCGCATGCCGACGGTATGGCTGCAGGCCATTATTATTCTCTGTGCCTATGTCGGCTTTAAAGCGGTGGATGACTTTTCGCTGTATGCCAACGAAGTGCTCGGCGTGAACCAGGTCGAGGCCGCCCGCCTCGGCACGGTTTCGTTGTGGGTGCGACCGGTGGCGGCGGTTGCAGCAGGGTTTGCGGCTGACCGCTATGGCGCCGGGCGCATGACAGTGCTTAGTTTCACGTTGCTGGTCGCAGGCGGCGCGGTGCTGGCATCCGGCGTCATCACCGAGGGCGTGTACCTGCTGTTTATGCTGACCGTGGTGGCCGCCAGCCTCGGCATTTACGCGCTGCGTGGTTTGTATTTCGCCATCATGCGCGAGGGTCGCGTGCCGCTGGCTTTTACCGGCAGTGCGGTGGGGCTGGTATCGCTTGTAGGCTACACTCCCGATGTATTCATGGGGCCGCTGATGGGCTGGCTGCTCGACCGTGCACCCGGTGCCGCCGGCCATCAGCACGTGTTTATGCTGCTGACCGGCTTTGCGCTAACCGGCCTGGCGACCGCGGTGCTGTTTCAGCGCATCACGCAGCGTGCATCCGCTACGGCTGCTCCGGCGAATAACTAATCATGTGGAATTACACCGGTCAGCAACGCCCCGATTTTGCCGATCCACCCGTCGCGGGCCAGGAATCGGTCTGGGATTACCCGCGGCCGCCGGCACTGCGTGACTGCGATCAGCTGGTGGAAGTCAAAGCCGGCGGCAAACTTATTGCCAGCACGCGCAACGCCAGAAAAGTCTGCGAAACCGCCAGTCCGCCCACCTACTACATTCCACCCGTGGACATTGATCTTGAACAGCTGGTTGCCACCGCGGGCAGTTCCTATTGCGAATGGAAAGGCGCGGCGAGTTACTGGGCGCTGCGCGACGACCCAGGCGCAGCCATCGGCTGGAGTTATCCCAACCCCACTCCGGCCTTTGCCGAGGTCAAAGACTGGTTGTGCTTTTACCCCGGCCGCATTGCCTGTTTTGTCGACGGCGAGCGCGTGCGTCCGCAGGAAGGCGGGTTTTACGGCGGCTGGGTAACCGACAACATTGTCGGGCCGTGGAAAGGCGCACCCGGCAGCGGCGGATGGTAACCGGCGGCTGACGCCGCTTTAAGCCGGCTCCAGGTAGAGCACCGAGAACCAGCCGCGACTGTCCTGCCAGCAGGACTTCGGCTTTAAACCAGCCTGCTCACCCAGCGCGGCAAACTCATCCGGGTGATATTTATAAGAGTTCTCGGTGTGCACCAGTTCGCCGGCAGCAAACTCAATCGGTTCACCCGCCAGTTCCGCGGTGTGACTCGCGGTGCAGCGCAGGTGCATTTCGATACGCCCGGCCTGCTCGTTGTAGAGCGCATGATGCTCGAAGTGGTCGGTGTCGAGATCACCGTCCAGCTCATTATTCAGGTGATCGAGTACGTTCAGGTTGAACGCCGCCGTTACGTCATCCGCATCATTGTAGGCTGCGTGCAGCACCTGCGGATCTTTTTTCGCATCCACCCCGATAAGCAACCCGCCGTCGCCATCCATCAACGCGCGCATACGCTGCATGAATGCCACGGCATCGGTCGGTTCGAAATTTCCCACCGACGAGCCGGGATAGAAAAACACCCGTTTGCCGGCCGGCAGCTTGTCCTGCAGCGTCAGACCGGCGGTGTGATCACACACCTGCGGACGGATGGCCAGTTGCGGGTGCTGCTCACCGAGTACTGCAGCGCTATGCTCGAGATGTTCGGCGGAAATATCCATCGGCACGTACAGTTCCGGTGCCAGCTCCGGCAGCAACCAGGCAATTTTTTCGCAGGAACCGGCGCCCGGCTCGATCACGGTACTGCCGGGGCCGATGGCGGAACACATGTCGGCAGCATGCGCAGCGAAAATCTGCTTTTCCACGCGCGGCACGTAGTACTCATCCAGCTCGGTGATGGCATCGAACAGTTCCGAACCTTTTTTATCGTAAAAGAACTTCGGCGCTATGCGCTTGGGACTGGACCGCAGACCCGCCAGCACCTCAGCGGCGATGGCATTGTCTTCGGGTGCGTCAGCAACAACAGCAGACTGGTTTGCAGTGCTCATAAAGAACCGTTCGAAAAAATTCAGTTGTCGGATGTGACAGGATCGGATGCGAGTCGAATGCCGGTGCATTGCCAGCGATCGCGTGGATAGAAAAAGTTGCGATAGGTGGCGCGCACATGGAAGGCGCGGCTCATGGCTGAGCCGCCGCGCAGTACCATCTGCCCACTCATGAATTTGCCATTGTATTCGCCGATGGCGCCGTCCGGCGCCCGAAAGCCCGGGTAAGGCAAATAGGCGCTCTGCGTCCATTCCCAGCAATCGCCGAACAGTTGCAGCGGCGTCTCGCCAGCAACAGCTGCGTCAGCCTGCGCGGCCCGGGGATGCAAACTGCCGGTATCAAGAAAGTTACCGGTTAAAGGCCCGGCTGCCGCCACGCTTTCCCACTCGGCCTCGGTGGGCAGGCGGGCTCCGGCCCAGGCAGCATAGGCCTGCGCCTCAAAATAGCTGACGTGACTGACGGGTGCGGCCGGGTCGAGCGGCTGCAAGCCGTTCAGTGTGTATTCCAGCCACTGCCCGTCTATGCGACCCCAGTAGAGCGGTTGTGTCCAGTTGTGCTGACGCACTTCAGCCCAGCCGTCCGACAACCAGTGTTGCGGTTCGCGGTAGCCGCCCGCCTCGATGAACTCCAGAAACTCCGCGTTGGTGACCAGCCGGTTTGCCAACCGGAACGGCGTCAACAACGCTTTGTGCCGCGGCCTTTCGTTGTCAAAGGCAAAGTTATCGAGGGCAAAGCCGCTGCCGGCGGCGCCGAGTTCAACTTTGCCACCGGCGTACTCGATATAAGTCAGTGGCAGAGCCTCGGCTGCAGGCGGCAGCTCATCCAGTGGCCGGTAAGCCGGAAACAGCGGGTTCTGAAACAGGTTGTACTTGATATCGGTGAGCAGCAATTCCTGATGCTGTGCTTCGTGGTGCAGGCCGAGTTCAACCCGCGCGGCAATCTCTGCGCTGCCGAGATGATCGGTTTCCGCCAGCAGTTCAAGCACTGCTGCATCAACCTGCTGCCGGTAGTCAAGCACTTCATCCAGGGTCGGCCGCGACAGCAGACCGCGTTGCGCGCGCGGGAACTGCTCTCCGATACCGTTGTAATAAGAGTTGAACAGCACGTTGTAACGTGGGTCCACCGGCAGGTAGCCGGCGGCGTAAGGCTCGAGCACAAAAGCTTCAAAAAACCAGCTGGTGTGAGCCAGGTGCCACTTGGCGGGACTGGTGTCGGCTATAGCCTGCAGGTTGCAGTCCTCCGCCGACAAATCCGCCACCATGGCTGTTGATTGCGCACGCAAAGCCGCAAAGCGGCCCGCGAGGGACGCGTCGGTTGCAGCGGCGTCAAGTTTTTTTGCCAGCGACATCCTTAATCAGCATACGCGACCCGGGCGGATAATTCGACCACGCCAGTGTGACAGCCAAGCTGCATCACTGCGCCGGCGGCGGACAACTGCCGTGCGCTGAAGCGCGCCTGCCTGAGCTTCGGCGCCCAGTAGGCCGCCAGTTGCACGGCGGCGGAACCGGTAGCGGCATCTTCAGGCTGACCGTATTGCGGCGCGAAGTAGCGGAAGACGATGCCATCATTGTCAGCTGCAGTGGCAATCACCGCACGGCGCGTGGCCGGTGTCAGCGCGGCAAAATCGGGTGCCAGCGCGCGCACGTCAGCGGCGGCGGTAAATTCCAGCACCAGGTAATCACTGTCATCGCCAACTGCGGCGGCCGCGACGGGCATGTTGCCAAAAACAGCTGCGGCAAAATCGGGCACCGCGCAGGCTGTGACTGCGGGTGCTGCAAAACTCAGCGTGATGTCGGCAGTGTCAGCATCAGCCTTGCGCGCCCGCCAGGCATGCCGGCGATTACAGAACCTGAGTTCGCCGGCCGTCGGCTCCGGGTCAGCCAGTACCGCGAACGCCGCCGCCAGCGCGCCGTGACCACAGAACTGAATCGGCGTGCCATCTGCCTGATAGCTTTCGGCCCGGTAGTCGCCATCTGCTCCGCTGATCAGCACCAGAACCTCGCCGGCGGAATCAGTTTGCAACGCCAGCGCGTCCAGTTCGGCCGCAGCCGTGTCCACCCGTTCAACCTGCGCCCGGCCACCCGCGGCGTCAGCGCCGTGCATGCAGCGAACCAACATCCTGTCAGTTCAGCAGCGGTTTAAAACGCGTACGATGCCGAGACTCTGGCAGACAGCTGATTGCGGCTTTCGTAAGTGATGTCGGTGAGCGACAGCACAGTCGAACCCGGGTTCATGCCGTCGCCCCGGATCGGGTTGTAGATGCCGGCTGAAGGTACAGCCAGCGCCAGGTTGACATCAAAAGCAGCGCGCAATTGCGGCGTAACGTTCCAGCCCAGGCCCGCGTGCAGGTCGAGGCCGACATTCATGTCATCGGCTTTTTGCCGGACGGTGCGCGTATCTTCCATGGGATTGCCGAAGTTGAAGCGCTCCATGGAATCCAGCTCGGCGTCATTGAAATACAACCGCACAGTCGCACCGACGGCGGCATCGAAGCGGCCGTTCGCGCCGAAAGGATTAATCAGCGTGGCACCGACACCGATATCAATCATGTCCTGCTGCAGTGACTGCTGCCGGTGGTTGAAATAGGCGGCGGCCGGAAAGCTGGGCTCAAAGGTTTCCAGCGATTCAACGTCCACATCCCAGCCGGTGTAGCCCACTGACAGTGACTGCCGCACAAAGGCATCGCCCGGCACGTCCGCATCGGCCAGCCAGCTCATGCCAACTGCAAATCGATCGAACTCGACATCAATGCTGCCGCTGGACTGCATGCCGAAATTGCCGAAGAACACGCCGGTCTGATCGTTGGGCGCCGGGTTGAGCGCGGTAATCAGGTAACCAACATCGAAACCGCCGGCCGGTTCCTCGAACATCTCACGGCTGTCGTCGTCATAACTGGCGTAGGAAAAATTCAGTGTCAGGTTGCTGGTGCTGCCATCGCTGTCGAACAAAGCCGGCAGACCGCGATTGAGGTTATGCGAATAACTGACTTCCGGTCCGGTGGCGTCCACATCATAGTCCAGCGTCAGAGGCGCGAACTCGCTGCCCGGCCCCATCGGCAACACCGTGCCGGACGTCGCAATGCCGGGGCCCGTCAGGTTAATACCGGTGTATCCCAGGCTCACCTGGTTGGCGGGAAAATAATTGTTTGTCGGCGAGCCGCTGCCACCGCCCGGTCGCAGCAGGCCGGCACTGCCCGGCCCGGTCGCGTCAACATAAATGTTCTGTCCCTGCCCCGCTGCCGGAGTATCAATCGCCTGATCACGATTCGGACCCGAAATATTCAATGTGCCTGCCGGTGCGCTGTTGCCATCAAAGGCAACGCTCAAAATAACGTTGCCGTTGCGGTCTTCGCGCTCCACGGTGACCGGCATGGTCTCGCCGCCGCTGGTGAAACTCAGGTTGGAACTTTCCAGATCCTGTCGGGTGGCGCCACTGACAACGAACTCGCCGTTCCAGGTGGCGAGGGCTGGCAGGCTGAAGCAGAAGGCTGCCAATGCGATGACAAACGCGCGAAAAATGGAGCGGTTTTTCATGACTGACTCCCGTGCGGTGTATCCGGCACTTTTTAGAATTGGTTTAATTTTTAGTGGCTTGGTGGCGCACCACGGCATCATGTATCGTGGATTTTGGTCTCACTGTCAAACCGCCAGAGGAACCGCTCATGCTGCTCAGCCGTTTAAACCGTGTCGCGCTGGCATTGCTGCTGGCTTTGTCGCCGCTGGCGGCGGCGCTGGCTGAGGTGGTCGTCACTGCACGCGACCGCGATCTGCGAAGCACCACCAGCAGCATCGAGGCAATCGGCGCAGGTGATATTGAGGATATCGGTCAAATCAGTGTTGCCGATATGCTCAACACCTTACCCAATATGGCGCCGAGTCAGGGCACCGGCGCCCCCGGAACCGCCAACGTCGATCTGCGCGGCCTCGGTTCCAATCGCACTTTGGTGCTGCTGAATGGCCGGCGGCTGGCGGTCGGCCAGTATGCCGGCTACGGGGTCGAACAGTCCGTTGATCTGAATACCATTCCGACTTCAGCCATTGAACGAATCGAGATTGTTAAAGACGGTGCCGGTGCAATGTACGGCGCCAGAGCCATGAACGGGGTGATCAATGTGATCACGCGGGACAATCCGCAACTGACGACCGCCGCGCAGAATTATTCCCCGGCGCAGATCATTAATCCTGTTACCCCGGCGCTAAGTGTTTACGACACCTATGTGCGCGGCGCGACCGGCTCGGTTGAATACAACCAGATGTGTGATTACGGCAACAGCACGGTAACGCCCGGCACTTTTCTGGCACCGTGGACGTACGGCTACAACTACGAGCAGGACGGTTTTAATTTCATGATTCCGTTCGAGCAGGTAGCTCCGGAAATTCCGTCAGGCGACGCCAACACGCCTGACGCTCCCGCCGACAACGCAACACCGGCCAGCAATGCACCGGCAGACCAATCCGCCGACAGCAATGCGCCGGAAAACCCGCCACAGGCAAATAATAGCGGCAACGCGAATGCCAGCCCGCCGCCACCGCAAACCGGTTTGCAGCAATGGGACCGCGGCGTGCCGCCGTGGTCGCTGGTGGTGCGCAGCCCCGAAGTTGCGCATTTGCTGGAAGAGCTGAAACCCTATTACGACCTGCGTTTTGACTCGCACGCAGAAATGTCAGCACTGGGTTACTGGGAGCTTAGCGATTACGAGCTCGCCGAAAACAGGCCTGCGTATGATATAGCGCGCGAAAAATGGAAAGGCACACGCCGCGAAATCCTGACCCTGCTGGGTGAGTTCATGGACCCGGCGATAGCCGCGACAGCTAATACGGGTGATCCGTCCTGGGACGACGGCCCCGGCGCGCCCTTATCTGCCACGGTGTTCGATGGCAAAGAAGTGGTGCATCCCTCGCAGCGCGCGCAGGCATCCTCTGCCGGCACTGTCGCTGAGAACACAGCGCCTGGCGATACCCCTGCCGATGCAAATGCTGCACCGGCGGGCAAACCGGACACGCCCAGCCTGAGTGTCAGCATCAAGGGCATCCATGGCTCAATCGGCGGAACGGAGTTTCCGCTCAACGGTGATCCGGGCCGCATAGTGCCTGAACTCATGTTCGGCATGCAGCGCTACCAACTCGACATCCATACCTTTCTGGCGGAACTGCAGGCAGCGCAGGACGGCTCTGTGGCAAGTGTGCCCGCAACCGGTGCAGGTTTTAAATACAACTACCCGTTTGAACGCAAAGTGGCGTTGCCGCTGGAGGAAATTTTCAAGGATCCGGAATTCAACTCCGATCTTTGCGCCGACACCGCATTCGGCGGCGCAGACGGCAGCCTGCAGTACGGTGACCTGAGCACGGATATTGACGGTTACCTGCAGGGTAACGGCCGCAGCCTTGACTATGACGCGCGCTGGGAAGCCCGGCTGCAACTTGGCAGGCGCTATTACGACAAAGACATCGGCGACTGGGATTACAGCCTGCTGCAGGAGGAACTCGGCTACCGGCGGCAGGAATCGCCACAGACCTGGGGCTATGTCCCGACCGACTACCGGCTCGGCTACAACCTGGAAACCGGCCGGGCATCGGTGACGGTGCCGGTAGAGCGGTACGAAGGCGAAACCTTTCGCGTACCACGCGGCACTCAGCCGGGCTTTCCGCGCGTCGACAGTGGGCCAGGCTGGTCAACGTATTTCGCCAGTGAATGGGACGGTGGCGTTCATACCTACTACAACTTTCAGTGGCCCGAAGGTCAGCGGCCGGCCGGCGACCCGAGTGATTTCTTCTCCGCTGACGTAACCCGCGAAAATGATTTTTGCGCGGCCGAGGCCTTCCCCGTCAACGCGACTATCAGTTCTGTTGTTAACGGCCGGCGCATTGACGACGAATGGTTTATGGAACGTATCGGCGTCAGCGACACAAACGCCGAACCAGGCGAGCCGGTGGTGATTGCGGTGATCGATACCGGTCTCGACTACCACCATTACGATATTGACTGGCGCAATATCTGGCGCAATCCAAACGAGATTCCGGACAACGGCATTGACGACGATAACAACGGCTTCGTAGATGACATGATCGGCTGGGACTTCACCGCCAAAACCAACACGCCCTGGGATCATGACGGCCATGGCACGTTTGTGACCGGCCTGATCGCCGCTGACGGCAGCAATATTTCCGGTATTGCCGGTATCAATCCGGCAGCGCGGATCATGGTGCTGAAAGCGCTCAACAACTTCGGCCACACCCGCGCGTCGTGGCTGGCGCAGGCGATTATTTATGCAGCCGACAATGGCGCACGAATTATTAATCTGAGTGCCGCCGGGCCAGGCCTGCCAATGTTTGTGCAGGACGCCATTGACTACGCCGACAGCAAGGGCGTCCTTGTGTTTGTGGCCGCCGGCAATTCGGCCGAGAACGTCGACAGCATCGGTCCGGCCGGACTCGACAAGGTCATCACTGTTGCTGCCACCGACCTGAATGACGCGCGGGCGCCCTTCTCCAACTGGGGCAAGCGCATTGATCTCGCTGCACCGGGCATGCACATCATGAGCCTGCGGGCGCGACAGACTGACTTCCGGCTGACTTCCATTGACACGCCATACAAAAGAGGCACTGCCATACTGGGCGCCGACCGCCGCTACTACCGCGCTGACGGCACTTCGTTCGCCGCACCGCTGGCGGCCGGTGCGGCCTCGCTGCTCTGGTCACGCAATCCGGCGCTGACCCCGGCACAGGTGCGGCGCATGCTGGAACAGTCGGCGCGTGATATTGATACGCCCGGGCGCGACCAGTACACCGGCTACGGTCTGCTGGATGCAGCCGCGGCACTGGCCGCCGACCCTGATTACTACACGCTGGCCGCAATCGACAACGTTGCCATCGCCGTGGTTGACGGCAAACAGATCGCGCGGGTGACCGGCACCAGCACGGCGGACCGCTTTGCCGGCGCGGTGCTGGAAGTCGGCGCCGGCGAACAACCCGGTGAATGGAAACGTATCGGCAAGAAGATCAGCCAGCCGGTTGAGAACGGCGTGCTCGGCGATATTTCGCCCGCGGATTTGCAGGGCTCAAGCGTCTGGACCGTGCGTGTTGTCACCGAGCACAAAAACAAAACGCGCCGTGAAGCACGCTACCGGCTGAATATCGGCTAGAGGTTGCGCTCCAGGAACGCGGTGGTTTTATCCCAGGCATCGGCTGCTGCCGCGGCGTTGTATTCCGTGCCGCTGGGGTTCGAGAAGGCATGCTCGGTGTCGCGATACATGTAGAACTCGAGATCTTTTTTGAGCTCTGCCATGGCCGCTGCAAAGGCATAGGCTTTTTTCGGCGGCACGATGAAATCGTTGCCGGCGAAAATTCCCAGTACCGGCATGTCAAGCACGGCAAGTTCCTGCTGATCGTCGGTGACGCCGCCGTAATAGATGATCGCCGCGTCAATATCGTCATGATAGTTAAGGGCAGTCAGCAGTGACCAGCGGCCACCCATGCACCAGCCGATGACGCCGATTCTGGTCGCGCCCTGTTTTTGCAGGTAGGCAATGGCTTCGGCAATGTTAGTGAGTCCGCCGGCCAAGTTGTTGGTTAATGCGCGGCTCATCTGCATGGCGTCGCGGGGTTTTTCTGCGACCTTACCGTTATACAAATCCACACCGAGCGCCAGGTAGCCTTCGCCGGCGAGTCTTTCAGTGGCGCGACGGATGCTGTCGTCGAGACCCCACCACTGATGAATCACGATCAAGCCGTGCAGTTCGCCGTCATGTTCGACCGGCCGGGCCAGCCAGCCGGTGACCTTCTGCTCATCAACCAGCGTGTAAGCAACCGGTTCACCCGTGACCGGTTGCGCCGGCTCGGTCCATGCCATCGGCGAAGCCACCGGGCGGTCATTGGCATGCTCTTTAAAAGTGTTGGCGAGCTCGCGCTCCTCAGCCGACTGTGTCGCAGTGCATCCGGCTGTCAGCAGCGCCAGAAAGGTCAGCAGCACGCCGTGGAAGTGTCTGGCGGTCACCATGTATCCCCCTATGGGACTCGAATTCAGCAGCTAAGATAGCAAATAAATTCCGGTGTCTGACACCAACAATATTCTTGTAATTCGGGGTCAAAAATGTAACGCTGAAGTGACATTAAAGTTCATGCCGGTATTCAGGGGGGATACGTTTTGAATAGATCAATCAGTTTTGCGTTTGCTGCAAGCATTGCCATGGGCGCTGTCGGCTTTACGGCACCCGCAACGGGTTACTCGGCCATTCCTGTCGTTACGGTTACCACACGAAAACGCGCAGAGAGCGTGCAGGACGTACCGATCTCCATTGAAGCTTTTTCCGCTCAGGATATTCAACGCCAGAACATGGTTAACGTTGCCGATCTGGCGGTCAGCACGCCGGGCCTCAGCATCGAGCAACAGGGCAGCGGCGGTTTTATCACGCCGGTAATTCGCGGTATGGCGCAGAATGTTATCGGCACCGACCAGAGTTACGATAACAACGTTGGTATTTTCGTTAACGGCGTTTACCAGTCCGGTCGCAACGCGGTTGATATGGATCTGATTGGCATTGAGCGCATCGAAGTTGCACGCGGACCGCAAAGTGCCCTGTTTGGCCGGTCCACTTTCGCCGGCGCGATCAATTACATTTATGCCGAACCGACCGACGAGTTTCAGGCTGATCTAAGCACCACCATCGGTTCTGATGAGGACTATGGCGCCACGCTGGATATCAGCGGACCTATTGACGACGTGATAAAGGGCCGCCTGTCGATGGGCTATCGTGATTTCGATGGCACCTTCGGCAACAAGGCCGGCGGCGACAACCTGCAGGGTTACGAGTCCAAGGCCATGGCAGGCGCGCTGGTTATTACTCCGTCGGACGCACTGACGGCCACGCTGAACATTCTGTACAGCGACCGCACCAATGATCAGGATGCGCAATTCCTGGTCGGTTTGAACTGCGGCGACAACGGTATGGGTACGCCCACCTATTACTGCGGCGAACTTGACGCGGTTGGCGACGTCGATATCAGCGGCAATGGTTTTGCCGAAACCGAAGTCGAGCAGTATTCGCTGAAACTGGACTACGACGCCGGCGATTTCACCCTCACCAGCCTCACAGCGTTTACCCAGACCGACTACGCGTCGGTGCTGGACCGAGACTACGGGTCGCTGGAACTCGGCACCGGGCTGTCGCTGGATGCCTGTTCCGGCCTCGGCTGTTTGCCGCCGCCGACGGTACTGCGCACTGATATGGGCATTCAGTCATACGCCCATTCGGCTTACGAAACTCGCGACATCAGTCAGGAGTTTCGCATCAGCTCAGCTGACGACGGCGCGTTGCGCTGGATGGCCGGTGTTTTCCTGTACAAATCGGAAACATCGACTTCGACCCGCGCATCACTGGGCAACCGGCAACTGGGTCCGGGCGAGTCTTACACCGGGTTTTTTGCGCCGCCTTTCCTGGTAGACGACCCGTTCACGCAATCCAATCCATTCAATATTTTTGATGCCGACACCAAGGCCTGGGCTATTTTCGGCCAGGTGGAATATGACCTGTCCGATACCCTCGCGCTGACAGCCGAAGTGCGTTACACGGACGAGGAAAAAGAAGCGCATATCACCTACAACCTGTTCCCGGTTGATGAGATGTTCAAGCGGTCGTTCGACTACACTTCGCCGCGGCTGACGCTGTCGTTTACACCTACTGACAATCAGCTGTTCTACGCCAGTCTGGCACGCGGCGTGCGCACCGGCGGCATCAACCCGCGCGTAACTTCCATTCCGGCCGATCAGGATGCCGAGCGCTTTTTCGAGCCGGAAGACAACTGGACGGCCGAAATCGGCAGCAAGACTACCCTGATGGACAACAGGCTGCAGATCAATACCGCCATTTATTACACCGAGTGGGAAGACATGCAGTTGCCGGCGCTGAACTCTGACCTGTTCGGCACCCACGTCACCAACGTGGACGGCGGTGCGGATATCTGGGGCCTGGAAATAGACGGCACCCTGGTCGTCAATGACAACGTTTCCGTGTCGGGTGGTTATGCCTATACCAATCCGGAATTCCAGAGCGGCACTTTTGACGGCTCGGTGATCACATCCTGCGGCATGGGCATGGGTATGGACATGATCTGTCTTGCCGGCATTGATTCGCAGGGCCGTCCCTCGATTGATGTCAGCGGCAAAACCCTGGGCCGCACGGCCGAGCACCAGGCCAATCTCGGCCTGCTGCTCGAAGGTCAGCTTGGCGACCAGGGCCTGAGCTGGTACTGGCAGTCAAATATTAACTACCAGAGCGAAAACTACGCGCGTTCGATCAACACACTGGAATACGGTGAGCGCACACTTGTGAACATGCGTGCCGCCATCTATACCGACGAGTTCGAGCTCGCACTCTGGGGCAAAAATATTTTCGATGAGGAGTACATCGCAGCTCAGGCTTTGCAGCCGGGCCTCGATGGCAACCGCCGCATCGATGCCTATCAGGGCAACGGCCGGCGCTATGGCGTGACCGCTACCTGGCGGTTCTGATACCCGGCATTGCAGGGTCAACAGTCCCCGCACGCAGGCTTGTGTGCGGGGATTTTTTTTGGAGAGCATCATGCCCGACTATGAACAACTGTTTAAATCGTCCTCGCGTGCCTATGACGACAAAAATTATGACCGGATGATGAGCCACGTTGCTGACGACTATCATTTCTACGGCATGACTGACGCAGGCCCGAAATTGCGCGCTGCCAACAAGGAACAGGCTATGGCAGCGCTGCGCATGGTGCTGGAAAGCGATGCCTACATTAAAGGCGAGGTAGCTTTTCTGCGAGCATTTGGCAACATTGTGGTAGCGCTGGAGAAAGACCAGTTTCGGGAAGGCGATGAGGTTGTAACCCGCAGCTCGCTAGGCGTCTACGAATATCAGGGTGACAAGCTGGTTCGCGCCTACAGCTTTGCTGTGCAGGACGAGACCTGACCCCGCGACCTGCCGCCTGCCGAGCCGCTCTTCAGTATAATCGGCTGCATGCGCGCGGCCACAACACTATTGCGATTCCTGTTTGCCGCGCTTGTGGTTCTGCCTGCAATGCAGGCTGGCCTGTTCGCCGAGGAATACACTATGCAATCCAATCCCGGCGCGCTGGTGCTCGGTGGCACCGGCCGCCTTGGCGCGCCGATAGTCCACCGTCTCAGCGCAGCCGGCTACGCTGTGACGGTGTTTGCACGGGCCGGCTCTGATCGCAGCCGACTGCAGGGACTGCAGCCGGACTACGTGATTGGCGACTTGCTGGATGCCGAAAGCACCCAGGCTGCACTGGCCGGCGGAAACTTCGCGATTGTCATTGATGCCTCGGCGCGCGGCCCAAACCCCGATCCGTTCTACGAAGCAGTGATGGCAAATACCCTGAACGCACTGGACAAAACACAGGTCAGGCATTTTGTTCTGCACGGCTCTATCGGCGCAGGGAACAGCCGCCAGGTATTTAGCGACGCGATGTACCGACGCATGCGAAATGTGATGGCAGAAAAAACCCGCGCCGAAGAACTGCTCAAGGCGAGCGGAATCCCCTACACCATTATCCGCAATGGCGTGATCAAGCTGGATGGAACCGCGGCAACCGGCACGGCGGAATTGACCGAGAACGTCGACGCCATGGGTACCGTCACGCGGCCGGATCTTGCCGAACTGACCATGCAGTGCCTGCTAAGCGAGGCCTGCATGAATCGCACCTTCCATGCTGTTGACCCGAGCTGGAATGACAACCCGGGTTACTGATCTATTGACTGAATTATCGATGAGAGAACATGACTGATTCGAATACCAAACAGCGCCCCGGCGTCTGGAAAATGACTCTTAGCGTACTGGCATCATTCGCAGGTGTGCAAAGCAATCAGAATCACGATGTGGACGATGCCCATATCGAAAAAGTAGGCTTCATGCCTTACATCATCATTAGTGTCATCATGACCGCACTGTTTGTGCTGCTGATTTACGGCATCGTCCAGCTCATACTCAATAGCTGATGGTGTCAGACACCAGAATTTAAATGCGACTAGAGGGGCTGAAACGTTGACGGAGCTTTTAAATCTCTCGGGGGAAGATCTGCTCGCTACCACGCGTGCGGTGCGCAAGCGGCTGGATTTTAACCGGCCTGTCAGTGAGGCACTGATCAGAGAATGCATTGATATCGCCGTGCAGGCTCCGAGTGGCGGCAACTCGCAGGGCTGGCATTTTGTCGCAGTGCTTGACGCAGACAGACGCGCTGCGCTCGCGGAGCTGTATCGCGAGGGCTGGGCACAGTACAAAAAAGCCAACGGCTCGGTGTTTGAAATGGCGAAAAAAACCGGCGCCGGCGCGCGCCGTGACCAGATGGTGCGCGTCGCACGCTCCGCAGACTATCTCGCTGACAATCTCGAGAAAGTTCCGGTACTGGTGATTCCCTGCATTCCCGGCCGGGTGGAAAAAATGGCCGGCCCCGCCGCCAGTGTCGGCCTCGCCAGCGTGTACGGGTCGATTCTGCCGGCGACCTGGAGCTACATGCTGGCAGCGCGCAACCGCGGGCTCGGCACCTGCTGGACCACCGTGCATCTGATGCATGAGGAACAAGCGGCGGAAATACTCAACATTCCCTACGCGCAGTTCACCCAGTGTGCGTTGATTCCCACCGCCTACAGCATCGGCACAGAATTTCAGCCGGCATTGCGCAAACCGCTCGATGACGTGCTGCACATTAACGAATGGTAGTACATCATGCGAACAACTACCGCTGCGTAGAGCAACGCCATTCCGCAGCAGTCAATTTCACCCCGGCGTAGCTGTCCGCGGCATCTTGCTGCTGCCAAAAGTTTTGGTAACGTGAATGCAGGCCAACAACGTGACTGCCGTAATAATCGGTTCGCCCATGTTACCGACTATGCCGCCGGTGGGGCCGAACGGTACGGCAAAAAACAGCAGCGCTGACACCGACCCGATAAACAGCCATTTGTAGCCGATCTTCCACCACATAAATGCGCCCAGCAGGATAGTCAGATTGCTGAGTGTGATCGCGGGTATGGGCGCAATGCGCGTGCCTGTACCGATCTCGGCATCGGGGCCGCAGGCGGTGAATTCGGAAATATGGGTGGTGTAGCGCAAAGTATCAGCAAAGCAGGACGGGTACAGCGTCGCGTTGTAGAACAACCACAGGTCATGCAGCATGAAGTAGGTAGCCAGCGCGCAGAAAGCGCCCATCACAATCTTGGGCTGTGCCCAGCCAAAGCCGGCCTGTCGGGCAAGCGAGCCGAGCGCAATGATCACAAACGGCAGCATGATGTAGTGGCCGAGAAAACGCACGTTGTTAAGTCCCTTAAGCAGATCACCCTCACCTATAGTGCTGCCCAGACCGATAAGCACGTTGTCGAACCACAACAGGTACAGCGGCGTCATGGCCAGCCATAGCGCGGTGCTGGGATATTTCTTGTACTGCCCCAGCGCCCACACCAGCAGGGCAAAATCCACCACCGCGATTACCAAATAGCCCGTTGAAAACAATCCCACTGCAACTCTCCTGCTGTTTTACTATAGGCCTTCAGCGGTAGCTGAAACGCCCCTCGCTTTCCTGCACCTGCAGTGCCGTGGGCCCTGCAAAATGCGCACCGATCAGGTAGGTGTGGCCATCTGCGATGCGCTCCAGCAGCTTCTGCCGCGTGGCCTGCGCCTTGTCGCGATCCTGATCGTAAATGCTGTTCCAGTCCGGCCGCTCGATCTGCACCGGATGATGCATGACGTCGCCGCTCAGCACCGCCCGATCATCGCCCGACTGCACTTCGATTACCACGTTGCCGGGCGAGTGACCGAAGGCTGGTCGCAGCTGCACGCCGGTTACAATCTCATGGTCCGGCGCAACGACTACGGCCTGCCCCGCCTCGATCACGGGCAGGATGCTGTCGTTGTAGGAGCGCGTGAAAATATGCTCGGGTTCGTCCTCGCGCACCTGCTGCCAGTAGCTCAGTTCCGGCTCGGCAAACAAATAGCGTGCATTACGAAACGTGGGCACCCACACGCCGTTGTCCAGTCGCGTGTTCCAGCCGACGTGATCGGCATGGAAATGCGTGCAACAGACAAAATCAATATCATCCGGTGCGAGGCCGAGTTCGGCCATGCGCTCAAGATAGGGAAACTCCTTGCGATGCCAGCGCTCGATCAGCGGCCGTTCCTTGTGGTTGCCGATGCAGGTATCAATCAGCACATTGCCCTGTGCCGTGCGTAACACCGTGGAATGATAGGACATGCGCAACTGGCCGTTATCCTGATTAACAAAGCGTGCATCGCGGGCGGCGCGGGTCTGTGCGAACTCCTCGGGCGGTACCTGATGGAGCAAAAAGTCGAGCTCTACGCCGGGCCAGGCCTGTTCCTGTACCGTCTGTATCTGCAATCCGCCGGCGAATTCCAGTTGCACGCCACTCATATATAGACTCCTGTTGCGCTAGAAACGGCCGTCCACAGCGTGACCGCCGCAAAATAGACAAATGACCGCGTTGCGCGCATAGTAAAGCCATCCCGAAACGGACGTCGGTGTTGTTCAGCCAATGACTGGCCAATGAACGATTACAAGATGTTACCCGGGGGAAACACGATCATGAGCAAGTCTCTTTTTGGCGCGGGTCTGATTCTGACCGGCCTTGCGAGCGCCTCTGTCGCTGTGGCGGCACCGCTGGACGAAATCGTCACCACGGCCGAACGTGGCGCATCCGATGCCCAAAGCGTGCCGGTTGCGGTGTCTACTTTCACCTACGATGAAATTGAGCGGCGGCAGATTACCGCCACCATCGACCTGATCCAGAACGTGCCGAACATGAGCGGTTCGCACAACGTATCGCTGGGCGGCTCGAACTCATACTTTCTGCGCGGCATCGGCAATGCCGAGTCAATCGCCACCTTTGATGTGCCCATCGGCACCTACATTGATGAGATATATATCTCGCGGCAGAACCAGAACCAGGTGAACCTGTTCGATGCGGAACGCGTCGAGGTATTGCGCGGCCCGCAGGGAACCCTGTTTGGCCGCAACACCACCGGCGGCGCCGTGGTGGTGGTATCGCGCAAGCCCGAAGAGGACTTCTCCGCCACGGTCGAAGGCTCGGTGGGCAGTTACGACCGGTTCATGCTGAAAGGCAGCGTCAACGTACCGATAGCCGATACCCTGCTGACCCAGTTTAATGTTTACGGCATCAGTGACGATGGCTGGATGGACAGCGTCACCACCGGTGAAACCTACAACGGCGAAGATGCATGGGGCGTGCGCGGTGCACTGCGCTTTATACCCAGTGACAACCTGACCTGGGATCTTTCGGTGCAGTTGTCTGATACGGAAGCGCAATCGATTGGTGTGGCAGCGCGGCCGGTCGGCTCCCAAACGCCGATTACCGGCTCGTTCCGCCGCAACTTTACCGCACTGAACGACTGTAACGGACCCGAATCGGACGCCATGGGCATGACCATTCCGACCTGTAGCTTCAACAAGATGGAATCCATTCTGGTGGCCTCCAACGTTGAGCTTAACCTGGACATGTTCACGCTTAACTTTATTACCGGTTACTACGATCTGGAGCAGAACTTCGCGGCTGACTTCCTCGACAATTCGCCGGACTTACCCTTTGGCCCCGCCTTTGGCGACACCTACATTATCGCCAACAATGGCAACCACGATCAGCTCAGCCAGGAAATCAAGATCAGCGGCGATCTGAATGACGGTTCAATCCGTTACGTTGGCGGCCTGTTTTACATGGACGAAGACAACGAAACCAACTTCACGGACTGGGTCGGCACCAAACCCGGCCTGGTGGCATTTAACGTCCGCACACCACTGAAAAACAGCACCAAGAACGTATCGGTGTACTCGCAATTTGACTTTGACGTGACTGACAAACTGACCCTGATAGCCGGCGGTCGCTGGACCGACGAGGAAAAGGACTTCAGCATCAACGGCGCGCTGAGCTTTGTGCCGGTCACCGATGCGGATCTGGTGCTCGCCGGTATCCCGCTGGAGCAGTCGGAAAGCGAGTTTACCTACAAAGTCGGCGGTAATTACCAGGCCCAGGAAGACGTGATGCTCTACCTGACCTATGCAACCGGCTTTAAGTCAGGCGGCTGGAATGCACGCGGTTCAAGCGTGCCGGAACTGGCGGCATTCGGACCGGAAGACGTTTCGTCCATTGAGGCCGGCATGCGTGCCGAATGGCTGGACAATCGCCTGCGCACCAACGTCACGCTGTTTCAGGCCAAGTACGAAGACATCCAGATTGCCACGGTGGAAGGCGCCGGCCGTATCACCACTAATGCCG
>JAUIEY010000214.1 GCA_030429685.1 Gammaproteobacteria bacterium | reverse complement strand
TGCTCATGAGCACCAGGTAAATAACTGTGTTTAAGGGTTTGGCCAAAGACCAGACCGTTGTCAGGCAGCGACGTCGAAACCGGCTTCTTCGATCGCCTGCTTCAGCTGGTCCTGCTGAATCTGGCTGTCGTCAAAATCAATCGCCACAATGCCGGTTTCATGACTGGCGTTGACTTCCTTCACGCCGGCGCGTTCCAGCAGTGCGTTGCGGATACTTTTTTCGCACCCGCCGCAGGTAATGCCTTCAACGTTAAGACTGATGCTCGCCATGTTGTTCTCCTAAGAAAATAAAGATGCTGTTCAGGATTCCTGCCTGACCAGTTTTTTCGGTTGCCAGCGTCGCAGCAACAGTGAATTGGTAACTACGCTGACGCTGCTGAAAGCCATGGCCGCGCCGGCAATAGTTGGCGTTAAAAAGCCAAGTGCCGCAAACGGTATGCCAATCACATTGTAAATAAAAGCCCAGAACAGGTTCTGCTTTATCTTGCGCCAGGTCGCCCGGCTTACTGATATTGCGGCAGGTACCAGCGCCGGATTGGAGCGCATCAGCGTAACGCCGGCCGTTTCCATAGCCACGTCAGTGCCGGAACCCATGGCAATGCCAACATCGGCTGCCGCCAGTGCCGGCGCGTCGTTAATACCGTCGCCGATCATGCCCACCCGCAGGCCTTCCTTGCGCAACTCTTCGACGGCGGTGGATTTGTCATCCGGCTTTACGGCGCCGCGGGCGGAATCCACGCCTACCTGCCGGCCGATCTCTTCCACAGCCAGCACCGCATCGCCGGATAGCAGCAACGTGCGAATACCCATTTTCTTCAGTTCAGCAACGGCCGGTACCGATTCGGCCCGCAGCGGATCGGCAATGGCCATGATGCCCAGCAATTCACTGTCGCGCGCGATCCAGATGACGGTCTTGCCGGCGCTTTCCCAGCCTGCTGCACGGTCGTTCTCAGCATCGGTGCTGATGCCGTTGTTGCGCATGAATTCTGCATTGCCGGAAATGACCCTGGCGCCGTCTACCCGGCCCGAGACTCCAAACCCGGTGTGGCTTTTGAACTCATCCACGGGCGCCAGTGACAATTGCGCTGCCTCCGCGCGTTTTAGCACGGCCTTGGCCAGCGGGTGTTCACTGCCCTGTTGCAGCGCTGCCACGGCGGCCAGCATATCGGCTTCTTTGCCGGACACCGCGTGAACGTCCACCACGGACGGCTGACCGGTCGTCAGGGTACCGGTCTTGTCGAAAATCACTGCATTGATGCCGTGTGCCTGCTCCAGCGCCTGCACGTCCTTTATAAGGATGCCGGCTCGCGCTGCAGCACCGGTGCCGGTCATGATGGCGGTCGGGGTGGCCAGGCCGAGGGCACAGGGGCAGGCGATGACCAGCACCGAAACACCGGCCACAATCGCGGCTTCAAGTTCGCCGCCGATGAAATACCAGCTCAGAAAAGTGATCGCGGCGATGGTGACGACCACCGGTACAAAAATTTCGCTGATGCGGTCTACCAGACGCTGGATAGGAGCTTTGCCTGCCTGGGCGTTCTCAACCAGGCGAATGATTTTTGACAGCGTTGAATCAGCACCTACCGCGGTCGCAGCAATGCGCACCAGACCGGTGCCGTTGATCGCACCGCCGGTTACTTTATCGCCCGGGGCTTTTTCCACAGGAATGCTTTCCCCAGTGATCAGCGACTCATCCACTTCGGTGTTGCCTTCGCTGACGGTGCCATCCACCGGAATGCTTTCCCCCGGCCGCACGACCACGATATCGCCTTTGCGCACCTGGGCAACCGGCAGTTCAACTTCCTTGCCGTCACGCACCACACGCGCGGTTTTTGGCCGCAGATCCATCAACTGGCGAATTGCCGCTGTAGTGCCGCGTTTGGCGCGAGCCTCCATGTATTTGCCAAGCAATACCAGCGTGATAATCACCGCCGAGGCTTCAAAATAGAGCTGTCCGCGCGCCTGCTCCACGCCCAGCGACCAGAGCAGGTAACAGCTGTAGACAAAGGCGGTGGTGGTACCCATGGCAACCAGCACGTCCATATTTCCCGAGCCGGCGCGCAGTGCTTTCCATGCCGCTTTGTAAAAACGGAAACCAATGAAAAACTGCACCGGCGTGGCGAGCTGCAGCTCGACCCACGGGTCCAGATGAATGGCCATATTGCCGGTGAACATGCCGATCATCTGCGCTACCAGCGGCAATGTCAGCGCTGCAGATAACAGCAGGATATAGAGCTCGCGGCGCAGCGCTGCTGCTTCTTTCTCGCGGTGCGCTTCCTCTTCATCCGCTGATGCAGCGTCGGGAAAGTGCGCAGTAAACCCGGCATTCTGCACCTTTTCTTCCAGCAGATACTGATCGACCTGTCCCGCGACAGCTTTCACGTCAGCCCGTTCCAGCGCGAAATTGACGTTGGCTTCCAGTATGCCAGGCACACGCTTGAGCGCTTTTTCTATGCGTGCCGCGCAGGCGCTGCAGGTCATGCCGCCAACATCAAAACTGTACTCGCTGACAGCAACGCCGAAGCCGGCATTGCTGATGGTCGAGGCCAGCTGACCGGGATCGGTGTTGGCGGGATCGAAGCGGATATCCGCCTGCTCGGTGGCAAAATTAACATTGGCCGAGGCCACGCCCGGCGCACGCAGCAGAGCTTTTTCCAGCCGCGCCGCGCAGGCGCTGCAGGTCATCCCGGTGACGTTTGCCAGCATCTGGCTGGTACCGATTTCCGAAGCGGTTGTACTCATGTTGGTTATGCGCGTTTGCGTTCAGGTTCTGACAGCACTTCAATAATAGGGCAGCCGCAGATGTCGCCTTCGCCGGAACACTGGCTGCTCAGTTCATCCAGCACGTCACGCATTTTTTGCAGGTCGTCTATTTTGCTGTTGATGCCGTCTAGTTTGCGTTGCGTGATTGCCTTGACTTCAGCTTTCGGACCGCCATTGTCCTGGAGATTCAGCAAGGTCGATATTTCTTCCAGGCTGAAACCCAGTGACTTGGCTTTGCGGATAAAGTTCAGGCGGTCCACCGTTTCGGTGGTGTACAACCGATATCCTGCGGGCGTGCGCAAGGGTTTCGGTAGCAGCCCGCGGCGCTCGTAAAAGCGGATGGTGTCGACGCCGACGGCGGCAAGCCGTGCGATACGTCCGATGGTGAGTTTGGATTTAATGGCCATGATGAGATTCTAGACCCTAGACCTCAGTCTAGAGTCAAGGGAAGGCTTCTAAGCCCTTGTTTATAAATAGTTTCAATGTTTTTAGGGGCGGAATTTCCGCCGTTTTTGCGGGCCCTGTCCGGGTTTTTCCGGCCGCGTGCCCGTCAGTTGCGCGGTGCGCCCAGCTGACCGGCCAGGTCTTCCGCCGCAGCTCGCGTGACTGCTTCAGGGTTGGCTTCGCAATAGCTGACAAAGTGATCAGTGATTGAGGCGAAGCCCCAGTTGCCGCCGGCGCGATTGGCTGCACTGACAAGTTGTTCCATGGACTGACCGGTCGTTGCATACAGGTAGCCGCCGGTCCATGTGAGTAGTGACAGGCGAGTGCCTTGCGGACCGACCACCAGCATTTCGGCAAACACATGACACGGAATGGCACCGATATCCGGTACCCCGCCCATG
>JAUIEY010000213.1 GCA_030429685.1 Gammaproteobacteria bacterium | reverse complement strand
AAATACCGCATTGGCTTTGAAGGTTTCGCCCATGGGCGCCTGAAACCAGGGTTTGTAGTCGAATTTGACATACCAGACAGCCAGCGCCAGGTCGTCATCAATTTTTCTGACTCGTATATCACTTGGCGTATAGCGCATGGCTTCCAAATCTTTTTCGTTGCGGTACTCGTAGTGCACCAGCTCAATCTGTTGCATGCCCACCGGGTTCAGTTCAGGGACCTCTTTGACGGGCACGGTTTGCTTTTTGGCGAAGTAGCCGTCGAGTTGCTCCCAGCCGATTAACCAGTCGGCCTGGTGGGAAAACAGGTAGTAGGGTGAAGGTTCGTTTCTGTCCCATAGCTCGAGTACTGTGCGCCAGTCCCTCGAGCTCCAGCGTGCGGAAAAATCCTGGATAAGACTCTCGACGTCCTGCGTCACCTTCGGTGGTGCGGTACTGCCGATGTCGAATTCCGGATAACTCTGGCCCCACGCGGCCGGTGCGAGCAGTCCGGCCAGCAGCGCCGTAACGGCGGCTTGCAGCTGAATTTGCATGTGGTGTTCCCCCCGGTGCTTAGTCTCTACCGGTCAATCCTAAGCTGCTTTGCGCCGGGATCGCGAATTTTGGCAAAAAATGTTGTTTTTCGCGGAAAAAAGGGTTTATAGTCGCGCCCCCGGTAGAAGGCGCCCCCCTGGCGCCGCGTCGCCGGCCTTAAACGCCGCAACGCTGAATAGCGGCAACTCAGGAGGATCCGTGATTGGAAAACTTCGAGTCGGTCTGCGACTACCTCAAAATCTCGACGCCCGTTAATCCGGTTGTTTGTCACCGGCCGCATGCGGCCGCGCGCAGCGCACGCTGGTTCCTGGAAAATTTTCCGGGTGATGTGCTGTATGCGGTCAAGGCCAACCCGTCCCCGCTGATACTGGAAACCCTGTATCAGGCCGGTGTGCGGCATTTCGACATTGCCTCGCTGCACGAGTTGCAACTGGTGCACCATTTCCCGGGTGCACGCTTTTACTGCATGAACACCGTCAAGCATCCGGAGCATATCCGGCGTATGTACGTTGAGTTCGGGGTGCGGGATTTTGCGCTCGACTGTCTGGATGAGCTGGACAAGATTCTTGCCATGACGGGTTCGGCACGGGATCTGCGTTTGCACGTGCGTATTGCCGTGGACAACAGCGCCAGTGAGCTGCCGCTGGATCATAAATTCGGCGCGCGGCCCGGCGAAGTCGACGAATTGCTGATTCGCTCCCGCACGGTCGCGGCGCAACTCGGCATATGTTTCCATGTGGGTTCGCAATCCATGGATCCGGCTGCCTATGCTCAGGCTATTGAGCGTGCCAACCGCCTGATTAGCCGTACCGGTGTGATTCTTGATTCCCTCGACGTGGGTGGCGGATTTCCGGCGGCGTATCCCGGTTTGCAACCGCCACAACTGGATGCCTACGTCAGCGCAATCAGTGACGCATTCGACGAGTCGCTGACCAGCGAGACCTGTCGCCTCAAGTGCGAACCGGGTCGCGCGCTGGTTGCCGAATCGGCATCCATACTGGTCAACGTGACGTTGCGTAAGCAGGGCTGGCTGTATCTGAATGACGGTGCCTATGGCAGTCTGTTCGATGCCGCACATGTCGACTTTCCCTTTCCAGTCAAGGCCTGGCGGCAGGATCAGCCATTGAGTCTGCGGCAAATGGCAGAATTCCGGTTTTACGGGCCGACCTGTGACAGCATGGATGCCATTCACCGGCCGTACAGTCTGCCGGCCGCCATAAAGGCGGGCGACTATATTGAGTTTGGCCAGCTGGGTGCATACGGTGACACCATGCGCACCCGCTTTAACGGCCTTGGTGACCGTGACGAGGTGGTGGTACGTGACGAGCCGATGCTCAGCCTGTTTACAGCGCCCGCCGGGCGTCGGCTGGCCGATGTTCGTCGTCCGTTTTAACTGAATTTATTGAGTGATCCATAACCATGGCAAAACCTGACATCGCTATCGATCCCCGTGAAGAGCTGCTCGACAAAACAGTTCAGCACGTTGACATCACGTCGTTTGACGCGCGGCCCATCATTGATTCGATGGCGGGCATGTCGTTTACGTCGCGTGATCTGGCGAGAGCAGCAGGCATCTACAATGACATGCTGGCTGACCCTGAATGTTCGGTCATCCTGACGATTGCCGGCAGCACATCGGCCGGTGGTTGCATGCAGTTGTATGCGGATCTCATCAAATACAACATGGTGGATGCCATAGTGGCGACCGGCGCCAGTATTGTGGACATGGATTTTTTCGAGGCACTGGGGTTCAAGCATTATCAGGCGGCGAGTGATGTAGATGACCGGCGCCTGCGGGATCTTTATATAGACCGCATTTACGACACTTATATAGATGAGCATGATCTGCAGGCATGCGATGCAGCAATCTGTAAAATTGCTGACAGCCTGGAGCCGCGTCCGTATTCGTCGCGGGAGTTTATTCGCGAGATGGGCCGCTGGCTGGGCGACAACGGCAAGAAGCCGGAATCACTGGTGAGGCTTGCCTATGAGCATGACGTGCCGGTGTTCTGCCCGGCATTCACCGATTCCAGCGCGGGTTTCGGTTTGGTCCTGCATCAGTACAACAATCCCGATGCCCACATCACCATTGATTCGATACGCGATTTTCGTGAGCTTACCGATATTAAGATCAAGGCCGGGCGGACCGGGCTGCTGATGATAGGCGGCGGTGTGCCAAAGAATTTCGCGCAGGATACCGTGGTGTGTGCAGAAATTCTGGGCAAAGAAGTCGACATGCACCAGTACGCCATACAGATCACGGTTGCTGACGTACGTGACGGCGCGTGTTCCAGTTCCACCCTGCAGGAAGCCTGCTCGTGGGGCAAGGTCGACACTGTCAGTGAGCAAATGGTTTACGCCGAAGCTACCAGCGTGCTGCCGTTAATGGTTTCCGATGCCTGGCATCGCGGCGCCTGGCGGGAACGACCGCGGCGGCGCTTCGCCAAGCTGTTTGCCTGAATCGCCGGCTGCGCAGCCCGCCATGGCGGATCACATTCCGTTCGACTATATGCCGTCACAGGACGGTTTTCTCGGGCTTGATCCTGAGCAGGCCGGTGCGCCCGATGCGGCGCGCGCGGTGGTGATTCCCTTTGGTCTGGAAGCCAGTGTGTCTTATGGCAGCGGCACGGCCGGTGGACCGGCAGCCATGCTGCAGGCTTCGCATCAGGTCGAGTTGTTCGACGACGAATTGTGGGGCGAAAGCTACGCCGACTATGGCGTGGCAACCCTGCGGGAACCCGCGGTGCCGGAAACCATGAGTGCGGCACTAAGCCAGCTTGAGCGTACCGTCGAAGCGGTGCTGGACAGCGATCGCTTTCCCTTTACCTTTGGGGGCGAGCATGCGATTACGGCCGGAGCCATCCGCCCGTTTGCGCGTCGCTACCCGGATCTGGCGATACTGCATTTCGATGCGCATGCAGATCTGCGTGACGGCTACGCAGGTGAACACTATTCGCATGCATCGGCATTGCGCCGCTGTCTGGACTTCGAACACATCGAGCTGGTATCGCTTGGCATCCGGAATATTTCGGCGGAGGAAATCCCGTTTCTGGAAGCCAACCGCGAGCGCATCCATATTTACTG
>JAUIEY010000212.1 GCA_030429685.1 Gammaproteobacteria bacterium | reverse complement strand
ACGGGGCGCAAGGTCTTTATGACGCTGCGTCCTGCTGCGGACAATACCGGTATCGTGTTCCGTCGTGTGGATCTGGACCCACCGGTTGATATTCCGGCCGACAGCAAAATCGTCGGCGAGACCATGCTTGGTACCACCCTGATTCAGGGCGATGTCAAGGTGGCTACTGTTGAGCATCTGATGTCGGCATTCGCCGGCCTCGGTATCGACAATGCCTATGTGGATCTCAGCGCGCCGGAAGTGCCGATCATGGATGGCAGTGCCGCGCCGTTTGTGTTTTTGCTGCAATCCGCAGGTGTGACCGAGCAGACTTCACCCAAGAAGTTCCTGCGCATACTCAAACCGGTGCGCGTCGAGCAGCAGGACAAATGGGCTGAATTCCGGCCCTATGACGGCTTCCGCGTAAATTTCCGCATCGACTTCGACCATCCGGTGTTTAAGACTCATCTGCAATCGTCGGCGGTGGATTTTTCCACCACGTCATTTTTGCGCGAGGTGAGTCGCGCCCGCACTTTCGGTTTTCTGCGCGACATTGAAATGCTGCGTGCCAAGCGGCTGGCGCTCGGTGGCAGTATTGACAATGCCATTGTGCTGGACGATTTTCGCGTGCTGAACGAGGACGGTCTGCGCTACGAAGACGAATTTGTGCGCCATAAAATTCTGGACGCCATCGGCGACCTGTATCTGGCCGGCCGCAGCCTGGTGGGCGAGTACACCGGCTACAAATCCGGCCACGAACTCAACAACATGTTATTGCGGGAGCTTTGGGCTCAGCCCGATGCCTGGGAAGAAGTGACCTTCGCGGAAGCAGGCGATGCGCCCATAAGCTACAAGGCCGCGACCAGCCTGGTGTAGCTGCCGGACGCAGCACATTGCTAAAACCCTCATTTAGAGCCCGCCCTGCGCGGGCTTTTTTCTAGCCGGCAACGCGAACTTTGACCGCGACTGCGGTGGTGCCGTGAGCGGCACACAGCGCCAGCAGTTGCTGCGATTCGAAGCGCAGCCGGGAAGCCCATTCGGGATTGGCGGCGGTGACGACCAGGGTGCCGTCATCGTGCACGTTGCAATGCATGATCGCACTGCCCAGCGGCTCGCCCAGGCCGTTGCGCAGGTAGTCCCCGAGCTCGCTGCGCAGGCGCGCCGCAGCCGCCAGGCGCCCGAGTCCGGAGTCCCGGGAGGCAACGAGTTCAGACAAAGACTTAGGCTTGCTTTTTGACATAATTTCTTGGTCGATTTCCGGATTTCGTGACCCGTTCCTTGTTGTTAGCCCCGATTCTTCCTATTCTACGCCGGCGATAAGGGCAAACGTGCTGAAAAGCACGGACGCAAAGCTACCGGTCTACGGGCAACCCCAGCGATTTTGCGGGGTTTCTATGATAGCGGGGTTACCGACACAGATGACAAACAACACATCGACGACTGGATTTTGTGCGCGCAATAGCCGTCGAATCCACCACCAGAATGGGGGTTCCGCCAGGAGCTGTTGTTTGTCCGCGGAGGATGTTTGGCGGATATGAAACTGATAATTCTGAATCGCGGCTCGCGAGCAGCGCGCTGCCTTGATTTTGCATCCGGCCTGGGCTGGATTGCCGGTCTGGCAGCACTAGCAATGGTTTCTCTGGCCATTGCCGGCGGCTATCTGGCAGGTCGCGGTGCAGGCGTTGCACCGCAACTTGATGAACTGCATGCGCTGCAGGCAGACCTGCGTAAACAGCGCGATGAACTGGCGGCGATGCGGGCCTCGGCCGACGAACATATTGATGCTCTGGCTTTGCGCATGGGCGAACTCAATGCCCATGTGATCCGCCTGAATGCACTCGGCAGCCGGCTGACCGGCATGGCCGATCTTGAAGACGGTGAATTTGATTTTGCCAACACGCCTGCGGTCGGTGGCCCGGAGGAAATGTCCGGTATAGCGTCCAATGGTCAGTTGCCCAATCTGCTGGCTGACATTGATTCACTGGATGCCACCCTGCAGGACCAGTTGCAGCAGCTGACCGCGCTGGAAAGCCTGATGCTGAACCGGAAACTTTCCGACCGCACGGAACCGCGCGGCCGGCCGGTCAAATCCGGCTGGTTGTCCTCCTATTTTGGCAAGCGTGCCGACCCGCTGACCGGTAAATCGTCCTGGCACAAGGGCGTGGATTTTGCCGGCAAGCGCGGTGCTGACGTGGTTGCTGTCAGCGACGGTGTGGTCAGCTATTCAGGCGATCGCTTCGGCTACGGCAACATGGTCGAAATCCGCCATGGCAACGGCTATGTCACGCGCTACGCCCATAACCAGGAAAATCTGGTGGCGGTCGGCGATAAAGTCACCCAGGGTCAGTCCATCGCTCTGATCGGTTCCACCGGCCGTTCCACCGGTCCGCACGTGCATTTTGAAGTGCACCGGAATGGCCAGCCTGTTGATCCGGCGAAATATATCCGCAACAACTAGCGAGCAGTGCCGGTCCGCAGGGCCCGGCGCATAGCCGCGCGGCTTCAACATGCGTAAAATGCGCGCTTTCGACTGCGGGCGGCCCGCGTGTGGCCGGCCCGCCGGCCCGAACTGGGGTTAGCAATAACCCGGGATACCAGACCAGATGGCAAATATATTCACGCGGCTGTTCGGCAGCCGCAACCAGCGCATACTGCGTGGCTACGGCAAAATCGTGGCTGCTGCAGGGGTACACGAAGCCGAACTGCAGGCTCTCAGCGACGCGCAACTCTGCGCCAAAACCGATGCATTCCGGCAGCGCCTGGCAGACGGCGAAAAGCTGGATGCATTGCTGCCGGAAGCCTTTGCCGCAGTTCGCGAAAGCTCGGTACGAACGCTGGGGTTGCGCCATTTCGACGAGCAGATGATGGGTGGCCTGGCCCTGCACGAAGGCCGCATTGCGGAAATGCGTACCGGTGAGGGTAAAACGCTGGTGGCCACATTGCCGGCCTATGTCAATGCGCTGGGCGGTGACAGCGTGCACATCGTTACCGTCAATGACTACCTGGCCCGGCGCGATGCCGAGTGGATGAAGCCGGTGTATGAATTCCTCGGCATGACGGTAGGCGTCATTGCGGCCGGCCAGACCAAGGAAGAAAAACTTGCGGCCTATCGCTGCGACATTGTCTACGGCACCAACAATGAGTTCGGCTTTGATTACCTGCGTGACAATCTCGAGTACTCGACGGACCGCCAGGCGCAGCGGCGGCTGGCATTCGCCATCGTCGACGAAGTTGACTCAATCCTGATTGACGAAGCGCGTACGCCGCTGATCATCTCCGGCCCTACCGAGGAAAGCACGGAAATCTATGGCCGTATCAATAAACTGATTCCGCAGCTGAAACAGCAGCATGGCGACGACAATGCCGCCCGTAACCACGAGATATCCGCCGCCAAAGTCAGCGTGACCGACGACAAAGGAGCAGATCTTGGTGTGCTGCCGCTGGATGAGGCTATTGCGGCGGCCAGCGCTGCCGGTTTTGATCTGGTGCAGATGGATCCGAACGCCAAGGTGCCGCCCTGCAGGTTCTCGGCCGCCGGCGATTTTTCGGTGGACGAGAAGGTCAAACAGGCTTATCTCACCGAAGCCGGCCATGAGCGTGTCGAGCAATTGATGATTCGCGAGGGCCTGCTGGAGGAGGGCGGCAGCCTTTACGATGCCGCCA
>JAUIEY010000211.1 GCA_030429685.1 Gammaproteobacteria bacterium | reverse complement strand
CCGCTGATACCTCAATACGGACACCTGGCGGCCCATCCCGGCTCCAACATGCTGATCATCTCGGACCGCGCGGCAAATGTGGATCGAATACTGACTATTGTCCGCCGCATTGATCAGTCCGGTGACGACGAATACGAAGTGATCCGTCTGACCCATGCCTCCGCCGCCGAAACTGTGCGGGTGGTGAGCGCGCTGCAACAGGGTGCCAACGCTGAAGGTGCCAAGGCTGTGACCGTGGTCGCCGATGAGCGCACCAACAGTATCCTGATCAGTGGCGATAAAAGTGACCGGCTGCGCTTGCGCACGCTGGTCGCCCATCTGGATACTCCGCTCGAGGACGGCGGCGACACGCAGGTGCGTTATTTGCGTTATGCCGATGCCGCCGAACTGGCTACCAAGCTGGAAACCCAATATCGCGGTGGCGGCGGTGGCGAAGGCGGGCCGCCGGCACAGAACGGCTCCGATATCACCATCTGGGCGGACGAGCAGACCAACGCACTGGTGATCACTGCTCCGCCGAAAGTCATGCGCTCGATGATGGCAGTCATCGACAAGCTGGATATTCGTCGCGCGCAGGTGCTGGTCGAAGCGATCATTGTGGAAATTACGGGCGGACTTACCGACGAACTGGGCATCACGTGGGCAGCGCTGGGCAAGGATGACATTGTCGGGCTGACCGGCACCGATCTGACCACCAGCATCGGCGAACTGGCCGGTGCCATCAACGGCGACCTGACCAGCCTGCCGCTGGCCAATCCGGGCAGTCTGTTCGGCGTCGGCCGACTGCAGGATGACGGAGACGGCTGGGCAGCCCTGATATCGGCACTGGAATCAAATGCTGAGACTAATATCATGGCGACGCCTAACATTGTCACGCTGGACAATGAGGAAGCCGAAATCAACGTCGGTAGAGAAGTGCCGTTTGTGACCGGCAGTTATTCCAATACCGGTAGCACCGGCGGCGCGGTCAATCCCTTCCAGACGGTGCAGCGCGAGCAGGTGGGCCTGAAGCTCAAGATTACGCCGCAGATCAATGAAGGCGATGCCGTGTTACTGCAACTGGAGCAGGAAATATCTGGCCTGCTCGCCGACAAAGGGGAAGCCGTCGACCTTGTGACTACTAACCGAACCCTGACCACATCTGTGATTGTCGAAGACGGCGGTACGCTGGTGCTGGGCGGCCTGCTGCAGGATGAGGTCATTGAACGAGTGCAAAAAGTGCCGATACTGGGCAGCATCCCCTTGCTGGGCCGTTTGTTCCGGGCAGAAAAAGTTGAGCAAACAAAGACCAACCTGATGCTGTTCATTAAGCCCACCATTCTGCGTGACAGTGTCGCAACAGCGTATGAGACAAACGAAAAGTATCGAACGATTCGCGACATGCAGCTTAAAGGCAGGCAGGATCGCGGGCTGTTTTTCCGCGAAATTAATGCGCCGCTGCTGCCCGAACTGCAACAACCGGATCCGGCCGCAACTGCCATTGACCTGCGTAACCTGAATACGGATGACTCGACGGCTGAAGCGGATGCCGGCGACGAGTGATGGACACCACGCAATTGTCTGCCGGCGACGACAGCGCCACCGCAATTCCCGCAGTCGGCGACGAACTGCCAGTCGGAGATACTGACGGCTCGCCGCCGCTGCGCTTTAGCTTCGCGCGCCGGCACGGCGTGCTGGTGCGTCCCGGCGAAAGCGGCGAACGCACCTGCGTAAAGCGCGGTGCGAACCCCACCATCCTGGCAGAAGTCCGCCGGGTTATCGGCCGGCCACTGAAAGTCGAAATTGTTGAACCGGAGGATTTCGAGCAACTGCTGCGCGAGACCTACGAGGAAGACGGCAAAAACACCCGCCGGGTCGTTGAAGGCATCGAAGAGGATGCCGACCTGATGCAGGTGGCCGAGGAAATCCCCGAACCCTCCGATCTGCTGGAATCCGATGACGACGCACCAATTATCCGGCTGATCAACGCCATCCTGACATCAGCCATCAAGGAGCACGCGTCGGACATACATATCGAACCCTATGAAAACCGGCTGGTGGTGCGGCTGCGAATCGACGGCGTCATGCAGGAAATCCTTAAGTCACGGCGCGCGGTGGCGCCGCTGGTGGTTTCCCGTATCAAGGTGATGTCCAAACTCGACATCGCCGAAAAACGGCTGCCGCAGGACGGTCGTATTTCCCTGCGTATTGCCGGTCGCTCGGTTGACGTGCGCGTTTCCACCATCCCGTCGAGCCACGGCGAACGGGTGGTGATGCGCCTGCTTGACAAACAGGCCGGCCGCATCAGCCTTGAGGGGCTGGGCATGGACGCGGCAACGCGCGATAAGACCGACGAACTGATCCACCGGCCGCACGGCATTATCCTGGTTACCGGGCCCACCGGCTCCGGTAAGACCACCACGCTGTACGCAGCCCTGGACCGTATCAACGACAAAACCCGCAACATCATGACGGTCGAGGATCCGATCGAGTACTACTTTGACGGTATCGGCCAGACCCAGGTCAACACCAAGGTGGACATGACTTTTGCCCGCGGGCTGCGCGCCATTCTGCGGCAGGATCCCGACGTGGTAATGGTCGGTGAAATCCGCGATCTGGAAACTGCCGAAATTGCGGTACAGGCCAGCCTGACCGGTCACCTGGTGTTGTCCACACTGCATACGAATACCGCTGTCGGTGCGGTCACCCGGCTGCGGGACATGGGGGTGGAGCCGTTCCTGCTGTCATCCAGCCTGATCGGGGTAATCGCCCAACGGCTGGTGCGGGTGCTTGATGAAAAGACCCGGGTGCCCTGCTCTGCATCTGAATATGAATGCGAACTGCTTGGCCTCGACCCGGCAGCACCCCAAAAAATCTATCAGGCCAACAGCAAGTTGCCCGGCCAGGGCTATAGCGGTCGCTGCGGCATCTATGAAATGGTCGCTATTGATGAAGAAATGCGTCGCATGATCCACGACGGTGCCGGCGAACATGAAATGGAAGCCTATGCCCGCACGCGCACACCAAGCATCCGCGAAGTCGGGCTCGAGAAAGTTCGCGAGGGCATTACGACACTTGAAGAAGTGTTGCGCGTGACCCAGGCGGACTAGTCACAGCAGCAGGGTTTTCTATTGGGCGCTTTCGAATACACCGCGGTAGACAACGCCGGCAAACAGCATAAAGGTGTGCTGGAAGGCGATACCGCCAAGCAGGTACGCCAGCAGCTGCGCGAGAAGCAGTTGCTGCCGCTGAGCGTTAATGAAAGCGCCAAACAGGAGTCCAGCCGGCAGGCCTCATTCAGCATCAAGAGCGGCCTGTCGTCCACCGACCTGGCAATCCTGACGCGGCAACTCGCCACACTGGTGCAATCGGGCATGCCGCTGGAGCAGTCACTGGCCGCCATCGGTGAACAGAGTGAAAACGCCCGTATGAAAAGCATTGTGCTGGGAGTGCGCGCGCGGGTGCGCGAAGGTTACAGTTTTGCCGACGGCCTGAAAGATTTCCCGCGCGCCTTCCCGGATATTTACCGCGCCACCGTGGAAGCCGGCGAGCAGTCCGGCCACCTCGATGCGGTGCTGGAACGGCTCGCGGATTACACCGAAAGCCGGCAGGAACTGTCGCAGACCGTGCGCAACGCGATGATCTATCCGTCTGTACTGCTGGGCTTCTGCCTGTTGATCATTACGCTCATGATGGCCTATGTCGTGCCCAAGGT
>JAUIEY010000210.1 GCA_030429685.1 Gammaproteobacteria bacterium | reverse complement strand
AACCACCACTCTCGGCGCTGGCGATACCGCTGACTATGTAGTCGGCCGACGCAGGGCCAATGGCCGAATCGATCTGCAGCAGCAACGCTGTGGTTTCCCGGGCCGCAGCCGTTTGCACGGCAAACAGAGCGGCGCTCAGCAGCAAAGCGACGGTTATCCGAAATATATGCATGCGCATCATCAACATGGCAGTTCAAACCATACCAGCAATGCCGGACCGGCGGGAGGTGCTCTGTTGGCAGCCTTGACCGTGCTATGGTTCACGGCCTGTTCCTGACGTTCACGAGAATTACCATGAAGCTCGCTAAACCTTCCTTTGTTGCTTTGCTGTGCATGGCCGCCGGCACTGCGCAGGCGCAATTCGCCGTCCCGGACGCGGCGCGGGTAGAGAAAATTGCCGACGGCCTGCATGTCGTCATGGGTGTTGGCGGCAATATCGCGCTGTCCAGTGGTGCAGATGGAGTGCTGATTGTCGACGATGACATGCCCCCGGTGGCGGAAAAAATTTCCGCCGCTATCGCCACTGTTACGGATCAGCCGGTGGACATGGTGCTGAATACCCACTGGCATTTTGATCACACCGGCGGCAACCAGTTTTTTGCCGAGCAGGGCGCACTGATCGTGGCGCATGACAATGTGCGCGCGCGTATGGCAGTGGACCAGGTGTCCCGGCTCACCAACGGGGTTACCAAGGCATCACCTAAAATCGCCTTGCCGGTGGTGACCTTCGACAACCAGATCAGCTTTCACCTCAACGGCCAGACCATTCGCGCCGAGCACGTCAAGCGTCCCGCGCACACCGATGGCGATGCGATCATCTATTTTACTGAAGCCAATGTGGTGCACATGGGCGATAACTTCTTTAACGGCCTTTACCCGGTGGTGGATATCAGTGCCGGTGGCACCGCCGATGGCATGCTGGCAGCCATAGACGCTGCGCTGGCGCGGGTAGACGCAGACACGGTTATCATTCCCGGGCACGGGCCGGTCAGTGATCGGGAGGGTCTGCGGCAATTCCGCAGCATGCTGGACACGGTAAATCAGCGGATTCGGGCGCTGGTGGCGCAGGGCAAGACCGCCGATGAAGTCGTGGCGGCCAAACCCACAGCGGAATACGACGAAAAATGGGCCTGGGAATTCATGCCGGCAGAACGCTGGACGCGCCTCATGTATGACAGCGCGGTGGAAGCAATTGCAATGGAAAATAATTAATTACAATAAGTTGCATTATTTTTCTAAAATATATCGTAAGTGAAATTCAGCCCCGCATGCACCCGCTGCGAGCGGCTGGCCGGGTTTCTGGCCGAGGTCCGCTCACAGCATCCCGACTATTACGCCCGGCCGGTGCCGTCTTTTGGTGACCCGACGGCGCGGCTGCTGGTGGTCGGGCTGGCGCCCGGAATGCATGGCGCCAATGCCACTGGCCGGCCGTTTACCGGCGATCATGCCGGCATATTGCTCTACCAGACGCTGTTTGATTTCGGCTTCGCCAGCCAGCCGGTGGCCACCGAACCTGACGACGGCCTGCAGCTGACCGATTGCCGGATCACCAATGCGGTGCGCTGCCTGCCGCCACAAAACAAGCCGCTTGGCGCTGAAGTCAATAACTGCAACGACTACCTGCAAGCCGAACTGGCCGTTATGCAGCCCGGCAGCGTGATTCTCGCCCTGGGCAGCCTGGCGCACAACGCGGTGCTGAAGGCCGTCGCGGCGCGTAAAGCTGAGTTCAGATTCGGCCACGGCAGTGACTACGCCTTACCCGACGGGCTGCGACTGCTCAGCTCGTATCACTGCAGCCGCTACAATACCAACACGCGGCGCCTGACGCCGGAAATGTTTGCTGCCGTCTTCGCCGCGGCCCGGCAGCACCTGGACAGCCTGGTAGCGTGAGTCAGCCGTTTGACGCCAAAAATTTTCTCAGCACCCTGACACACAAGCCCGGGGTCTACCGCATGCTCGATGCGGCGGGCGAAGTGCTGTATGTGGGCAAGGCGCATGACCTTAAGAAGCGCGTCTCCAGTTATTACGGCAGCAAAGCGCATCACCCCAAAACCATGGCACTGATGGGCCAGACGGAACGGGTGGAGGTCACCGTCACGGCTTCGGAAAAAGAAGCCCTGTTGCTGGAACTCAACCTGATCAAGCAGCATCAGCCGTATTACAACGTGCTGTTGCGGGATGGCAAGGGCTACCCGTTTATCCACATCACCACCCAGCAGACCTATCCGCGCTTCGGCTTTCATCGGGGATCGCGCAAGCAACCGGGACGTTTTCTGGGACCGTTTCCCAACAGTACAGCGGTGCGCCAGACGCTGACCCATATCCAGAAACTATTCCGCGTGCGCCAGTGCGAAGACACCTTTTTCAGCAACCGGACACGGCCGTGCCTGCAGCATCAGATTAAGCGTTGCTCGGCGCCGTGCGTCGGACTAATCAGTCCTGAGGACTACCAGCGCGATGTGGAAAATGCACTGCTGTTTCTGGAAGGGCGCGATACTCGCGTGCTCAAAGATCTTGCGGACCGCATGGAAGCCGCTGCGGCCAAAAAAGACTATGAAACCGCCGCGCAACTGCGCGATCAGATTGCGGCTATCAAGAGTCTGCATGCACGGCAGTCGATCACCGGCGAGCAGGCTGTTGATACCGATGCGATTGCGGTAGCGGAGCACAAGGGCAAGTGGGCGGTGGTCGCGGTCATGATCAAAGGCGGCCGGGTACTTGGCAGTCGCAGCTTTTTCCCGCGCACGCGCAGCGAGCATACCGCCGCCGAAGTCATGGCTGCTTTTATTGCGCAACACTATTTGCGCGGGCCGGTCCCCGCCGACATTCTGGTGAATGTGTTGCCGGAAGAATGCAGCCTGCTGGAAGACTCGCTCAGCCAGCAGCGCCAGGGGCCCGTCAGGGTGCGCGCCAACGTACGCGGTACCCGACGCGGCTGGGTGGAAATGGCGGCAGCCAACGCCCGCGAGGCACTGCTGATGGAAGCCGCCGGACGCCTGAATGCCGAAAAGCAACTGTTCGCGCTTGGCGAAGCACTGTGCCTTGACGAGCCACCGACGCGTATCGAATGCTTCGATATCAGCCACACCGGTGGTGAGCAAACCGTGGCTTCCTGCGTGGTGTTCGGCGAAAGTGGCGCCGTGAAAGCCGACTATCGGCGTTTTAATATCAAAACGGCGGAACCGGGGGATGACTATGCGGCCATCGCCGAAGCCGTAAAACGCCGCTACACCCGGGTCAGGCAGGGCGAAGCGCCGTTACCCGATGTGATTCTGATTGACGGCGGTAAAGGTCAGCTCAGCGCGGCGGCAGCGGTGCTGGATGATATCGCCCTGGATGGACCGGCGCTGGCAGCGGTCGCCAAAGGGCCCGACCGGCGCGCCGGCAAAGAAGTGATCCACGTGCGCGGGCAGACACAGGAACTGCGCCTGCCGGCCGATTCGCCGGCCCTGCATCTGATTCAGCAAATTCGCGACGAAGCCCATAGCTTTGCCATTACAGCCATGCGCCAGCGTCGCGGCAAACAAAAGCGGCAGTCGGCGCTGGAAGGCATAGCAGGCATAGGACCCAAGAAACGCCGCGAACTATTGCGGCATTTTGGCGGTATGCAGGGCGTCAAACAGGCTGGCATGGATGACCTGAAGCAGGTCACCGGTATCAGCCCGAATCTTGCCGAACGCATTTACGACCACTTCCACGGAGGCTAAGCTTAGGCGATGTCCAAAC
>JAUIEY010000209.1 GCA_030429685.1 Gammaproteobacteria bacterium | reverse complement strand
ATTATCTCCAATCACGGCGGCCGGCAGGAAGGCAGTGGTCGCGGCACGCTCGATGTCCTGCCGGAAATCGCGGACGAACTGCGCGGCCGCACCCCGTTGCTGATGGATGGCGGCATTCGCCGCGGCGCAGATGTTTTCAAGGCACTGGCACTGGGAGCTGACGCTGTATGTGTCGGGCGGCCGTATCTCTGGGGGCTGGGGGCCTTTGGTCAGGCCGGCGTGGAAAAATGTCTGCAGATACTGCAAAGCGAATTTGCAAGCACCCTTAAATTCGCCGGCACACCGACGCTGGCCGATATCACGCGACGGCATGTCTGGGTGCCTGAGTAGGGTTCGATTTGCGGCTCAGGCTGCATCAGCCTGTCGTCGGTCCGATGAAGCATAACCGCCCAGAGCCTTTTTCAGATCCTTAAGCAGTTCACGCAGCGTCCCGGTTAACAGCACAAATCGCGCGTCCTGCAGTGCCAGCGGGTCTTCATCTACGCCGGTATCGTCTGCCTCAGCTTCGGCAAAGCGGATTTTGCTTAGCGCAGCTGTTTCACTGATAACGCAGCTGAATATATTGTTGTATTCAATTTCAAGGTGCGTCAGTTTCATGCCGTCGATTACGTGTTGACGAATGGCTGGATCTGCAAGGTTGCTGTGTCGCCAGGTGGCGACGGCTTTTTGCTCGCTCAGGTCCTGCATGCGACATTCTGCGCCGGGCTCGAAACCTTGCAGGTTTTCGCCGAGAAACAGGGCGCTGAGCAAATCGCCCGGCGCCTGTTCGAAAGCAAGCGGGACACATTCGAAATTCTGCAAGCTGGCGCGCAACAGGTCGAGGAAACGTTCGGCTTTACTTTCGCTGCCAGCGTCTATGCCCAGCACCCGTTCGGACAGTAGAAAAAAGCCATTTACCCGTTCTGATTTAAGCAGTGATTTGGGCAGCAATTCATCGCGGGTTTCTTCCTTGAGTCGCCGCAGCACCCGGCGTGACGGTTCCTGTGACATCCGTGACCGGTATTCGGCAACGCGCTCCACCAGCGCTTCCTGAATGGCCGCGGCGGGCAACAAGCGGCTCTGCGTGCGCATCTGCAGCAGATCGGCGCCGCCAACGCGGCGACTGAACAAGCCATCGTCGGCCGGTTCTTCCCAGCCGGAGCGCTTCTCCGTGAGCGGGCCGCAGGGGACAAAAGAGCATTTTTCCAGCAGGTCGGACAATTCCTGCTCGGCTTCAGGCCAGGGGCTGCTGACCCGATAAAAACGAACGTTACGAAACATGCGGTTCCCTTTAATTGCTGTGGCGGGCGGATAGTTCTGCGGCTACGTCAGCCAGGCACAGGTCATTGGCCTCAAGCAGCACCAGCAGGTGATAGATCAGGTCTGAGGCTTCGGCTACGGTCTGTTCACGGTCGCCCTGCACAGCCGCAATGGCCAGTTCGACAGCTTCTTCGCCCACTTTCTGGGCGATGAAGGCCGTGCCGCGGCTGAACAAAGTCTTGGTGTAACTCTGGTCTGCGCTGGCGGTGCGCCGAGAGCGAATAACCTGTTCCAGTTCGCTGAGAAATGCTGTGTCTGTGTTCACTGCAGTCGGACCTCTATGTTGTTGTCGTTGAGGTAGGATTTCAACGCGCCAATTTCGATAATCTGCTTATGGAATACGCTGGCCGCCAGCGCACCATCCACGTGGGCTTCCTGGAACACGGCCGCGAAATGTTCGCGTGCACCGGCGCCGCCGGAAGCAATTAACGGGACCGTGCAGTGCTGCCTTACCAGCGCCAGCTGACTGATGTCGTAACCCTGGCGCACGCCATCCTGATTCATGCAGTTCAGCACAAATTCACCGGCGCCGCGTTGCTCGGCTTCCTGCACCCAGGCGACGGTTTCGCGGCCTGCCTGCGAGGTTTTGTCAGGATCGCCGGTATTCTGGTAGACGCGGTAGATGCCGTCCTCGTCACGGCTGTCGATGCCGACTACCACGCACTGGGAGCCGAAGCGACGGGCCAGTTCGGTGATCAGTTCCGGGTTGGCCAGCGCCGGGCTGTTTATTGATATCTTGTCAGCGCCGAAGTTCAGGACTTCCTCGGCATCAGCCAGGCTGCGGATGCCCCCGGCAACGCAAAAGGGTATGTCCAGCACCGCAGCCACCCGGTTAATCCAGCTGCGGTCCACCGAGCGGCCTTCGGGGCTGGCAGTTATGTCGTAGAACACCAGTTCATCCGCGCCTTCATCACGGTAGCGCTCAGCAAGGTCAATAATGTCGCCCACCACTTCATGATTGCGGAACTGCACGCCCTTGACGACCTTGCCGTCCCGCACGTCGAGGCACGGGATTATCCGTTTTGCAAGAATTGTTCTATCTCCGCAATTGTCAGGCGGCCGTCGAGCAGGGCTTTGCCAGTAACCACGCCGGTCACGCCGGTGGCCTGCAAGGCAGGGAACTCGGCAGCGGAACTCAGGCCGCCGGAGGCAATCACGCTGGCTTTGGGGTAGCGCCGCGTGCATTCCGCATAAAGCTCCATGTTGGGGCCTTCCAGCGTACCGTCGCGAGAAATGTCGGTGCACAGGAAGTTGCGCGCGCCGGCATCCATGTACTGATCCATCAGCGCCCACAAAGTCTGGCCACTGCTTTCGGTCCAGCCATGAGTTTTGACGATCGGGTCCTGGTCGCCTTCGATGTTGACGTCAACACCGACCACGATGGCGTCCGGGCCCAGTTCACCAAACCAGCCGATTACCGTGTCCGGCTCGGCGGCTGCTGTGGAACCGACCACCACGCGCTCGGCGCCGGCGGCAATTATGGCCCGGGCCTGTTCTATTTGCCGGATGCCGCCACCGACCTGGACCGCCATGCCCACGGTTGAGGTTATTTCGGTTATTTCGGCGAGGTGCGCGGGGTTGCCTGTGCGCGCGCCATCCAGATCAACCACGTGCAGGGATTTGATACCGGCACTGTTATAGCGGCTGGCGACATCCACCGGCGAGTCGGAGTATTCCGTCACCTGATTAAAGTCGCCTTTGTAGAGTCGCACTACCTTGCCGCCGAGCAGATCTATTGCGGGAATGATTTCCATGCTGATCAGTCCACCAGTTGAAGAAAGTTCTGCAGCAGTTTTGCGCCGCAGGCGCCGGAACGTTCCGGGTGAAACTGTGTGCCCATGAAGTTTCCCTTGCGCACTACTGACGTAAATGTACGGCCATAATCGGTGCAACCGGTTGTGGTCGCAACCATGTCTACTGCGTAGCTGTGTACAAAATAAAAATGCGCGCCGTCGGCAATGCCGTCCAGCAAGCGGGCATTACGCGTTTTTTCCACGCGGTTCCAGCCCATGTGCGGCACCGGTCGGTCAGGAGCCGGTGCAAAACGCCGCGCGCGACCCGCAATGATTCCCAGGCAGGTTGCATCATCATCTTCGGAGCCATCGACCCGCAATTGCATCCCCAGGCAAATGCCCAGCAAAGGTTGTCGCAATGTGGGAATAAGCCGGTCGAGTTGCTGCGCCCGCAGTTTATCCATGGCTGCCCGCGCGGCACCGACGCCCGGGAGGATTACCCGCGCGGCACGCTGAATCACCTCATGGTCGCTGGTCAATACCGCCTCGGTGTTGAGCCGCCACAGGGCAAATTGGAGCGATGCGATGTTGGCACCGCCGCCGTCTATGATTGCGACGTAGTTGCTGTTATTGCCGGGCATCTACGGGATGCTCCGACAATGGCCTGCAGCAATCCGGCAAGGGGCAAGCATTTACAGAGTT
>JAUIEY010000208.1 GCA_030429685.1 Gammaproteobacteria bacterium | reverse complement strand
GCCTCGTCGCCAGGAGCGAGCTGCTGGCAACCGCACAGGTTATTAAGCGCAGTCTGATGGCATACGACCTCGGCGTGAATTCATTTTTCCCGCTGGATTTACACAGCCTGCCGGAAGTTGACGCCGGTGAGGAAGTCATTGCAACAGAGCTGGACCGGCACCGTCGCGAACACCTCGGCAAGTATCGGGCCCGCCTTGAGGAGCTGGTACAGCGGACTCTGGAGGCCGGCGCACAACCGGTTTTTATTACTCAGCCCGCTCTCTACGGTAGCGGCACAGACCCGGCCACCGGGCTTGAGCTGGACCGGCTGCGCACCTCACGCATGGGCCTGCCGGGGGCCGCTGAATGGCAGGTGCTGGAACTCTACAATGACGTCACCCGGGCCGTGGCGGCGGAACACCAGCTCGTGCTTATCGATCTGGCGGCACAGATGCCCAAAGACTCAGCCTACTATTTTGACTGGATACACTATTCCAACGCCGGCGCCGAACAGGTGGCTGAAATCATCTATCAGGCGTTGCTGGCAAGCCCGTTGTTCAGCGGCACGGAGGATCAGGTTGCGCAAATTTCGCGCAATCGGTTTTGAGCCGTGCTTAGCATCTAACGTAAAACGGGTTTATGACAAAACCAACAGGGGTCATATGTTAAGCCAAACTGCTTAACTGTGATGCAACTCTCATAACGGTGATGACCGCCGCTAATTGCTTCGCTTTGCTATGGACACTCGAAAAGTGCATTGCTAAAAATGCAGTCACTGACGACAAAAAGTCGTATCAGTAAAGCCCCCGCCTGAGGGGACAAAGACACAGAGAAAGAGGAAGACGAGGTCACTGAAAAGGGCAAACTCACTGAAAGGTGAGGACGCAAAGCCACCGGTCTACGGAACTCAGTTCTACGACAGCGGGGTTGCCAGAAAAAAGCCATACGCCAGGGAAATACTCCCGGCGTCTGCGTTGGGCACGTCCGATCCATCACCGGCCGGCGATATCTCGCCACAGACACAAACAGCCGGCATTGAGCATGACCTTTTCCTGACCCGCTTGCGGAGCGAGGTTCGGAATGGTTGTCTGCAACACCCCAGGTTTACGTTGGCGCAGTTCCCTGCTGGTGGCGGCACTGCTGGTTCTTGGCGGCTGCGGCGATGACAGCGAGGATGCCGCCGCCATTGGCGCCACCAATGCCGCGCCGCCGGTAACGGGCGGCAGCACCGGCAGCACCGGCAGCGGCGACGAAATTGACAACCGCGTAACCGGCAGCATCGGCGACGGGCCGATCGTGGGTGCAAGGCTGCGGGTTTTCAATAAGTCCGGCGAGTTTATGCAGCAATATTCGCTGAGCGGCGCGGACTACGACATCCGCATCAAGACCAAAGGTAACAACTATGCGTTGAGCCTGTGGGCTGATCAGGGCACGGATCTGGTAACCGGTCTGGCGCCTGATTTTGACATGGTGGCAATCCTGCAGAACCCGTCGACACGCTCGGTCAGAAACCTCAACCCGTTTTCTACCCTGATCTTCAAAACTGCCGGAAACATCGGCACGATCAACGACACGACCATTGCCACTGCCCGCAATACGGTGATGACCCGCTACAGTTTCGGACTCGACAGTCAGGTGATGGCTGACCCGGTAAACACGGCGGTAACGGATGACAATATTCATCACATCGTCAAAAGCAGCGAGACCCTGGGCGAGGTTATCCGGCGAACTCGCGACGCAATACTGGCAACCGGTACCGTCGTGGACGGCAACGATATTGTCAATGCGCTGGCTTCCGACCTCAGTGACGGCTGGATCGATGGCCTCGGCGGGCCGTTCAGTGATGCGCGCATCGCTGCGGTAGCCAATGTCGCCACCGCCGCCGTGCTGGTGGAAAGTATCAGCAACCAGCTGCGCGTAAACGGTGTGAATGCCACGAATGCCATGGATATGGCGATTCTGCAGGTGCGCCCGGGAGTGCCGGCCAGTTCGGTAACCGGCAACGTGCCGGTTACCGCTGCAGTGCTGGAGCAGGCAATTCGCTCACTCTGGGCAGCACACGTCATCGCGCCGGACAACAGCATTGCTGACACCGTCAGCCTGCTTGAAAACACCGCTGCCGGCAGTATGCCCGAGCAACTGGCCGCCCTACTGCCTGCCGGTGTGCACAACACCTTGCGTCAGGCCACCACGACCAGCGCCTATGCAACCGACTTCACGCTCGAAACCATTAATGCCCAGGCCAGCGGGACCTTGCCGCCGCCGCAACCGGCGCCTGAACCGGAACCGCTGCCCGAGCCGGAGCCGGAGCCGATTCCGGAGCCCGAGCCTCAGCCTGAACCTGAGCCCGAGCCTGAACCGGAGCCTGAACCAGTGCCGGCAAACAATCCGCCGACTATCAGCGGCACGCCCGACACCACCCTGCTGGCTGACGCAGCCTGGAGCTTCACTCCGGCGGCCCAGGATGCCGACGGCGACAACCTGAACTTTTCAGTACAGGGTGCGCCCAACTGGCTGAACTTCAATGCTGCCAACGGACAGCTCTGGGGCACTCCCGGCATCGCCGATGCCGGCAGCTACCCGAATATTCGCATCACCGTCAGTGACGGCGAGGCCAGTGCCCAGCTGCCGGCGTTCTCGCTGACGGTTACCGCACCTCAGCCGGTAACCGGCTCGGCCAGCCTGAGCTGGCAGGCCCCCGCGATGCATACCGACGGCTCCGCGCTGACTGCAATCAATGGCTACCGTATCTACTATGGCCGCGACCCCGCCAACCTTGAGCAGGTCATCACGGTGGGCGGTGGCCTGACCGGCTACGTAATCGACAACCTCGAACTCGGCACCTGGTACTTTGCCATCGCCGCCGTCGACGGCACGGGTGACGAAGGCAGCCGCACCGATCTGATCAGCAAGAGCATCAACTGACACAACCGGGACTGATACAACCGGGACTGATACAGCCGGGCGGCCGGTGACGGATGAAGAACCGCCCACGGTCACGCTGCAACACCGTTGTTTGGTTGCGGCGCAATGCGCGCCATCCGGCATCGGTCATGTAGCTTGCCGACGACAGGCAGCAGCCTGGCCACGATTCCCAAACCCCGGTCCCGCCGGTATACCGCGTAATAGCTGAATTTCGGCGGCAGCGGGCGGGCTGCGCGCAAAGGCGTCACCTGTTGTAAAAACCACATCCTTGTCAGACTCGCGGCGCCCTGTTACATAAGATCGCGAAACGTCCGGGTTGTCACGGATGGCAGCCTTTCGCCGAGTCGCAAGGATCGCATGAAATACGCTCGTCCCAATTCGTTGCTATTGCTGACAGCGGTCGGCCTGTTGCTGGCCGCCTGCGGCGAAAACAGCAGCAATTCACCCAATATTGCGCAGTCCACCGCCATTCCGCCGGCAACCAATGAGGTTACCGCGGTAGATGACTGCGATCTGGACATTCCGATTACCTTCAACGCAAGTACCAATTCCGGTCCCTGCGCGAACAGTTCAGAAATCACCCGCACGTGGAGCGGTACCGATGATTGCGGCAATACCGTGATTGCGACCCAAATTGTCATCGCAGTGGATTATTCAACCACCCCGACCAACAGCGTCACCATATCCGGTCCGTCTGCGGTTGGCCTGGGAGTTTCGGTCAGCTACACGGTACCCAGCCCGCAGCCGGGAGCCGCCTATGACTGGAGCTTTGGTACGGGTGCGTCGCCCAGCACGTCCAGTTGGTAGCTGCTGCGTTGAGCGTCGAAGGC
>JAUIEY010000007.1 GCA_030429685.1 Gammaproteobacteria bacterium | reverse complement strand
GCTGTTCGTCTTTGGAAAGCGATCGCTCACGGCACACAAAATAGTTTTTGTCGATCCATTCCCAGCTGCGCGGCTGAAAACTGCTGCGCAGGAAATCTCCGTCAGTAAAGTCAATCAGCAGCTGTCTGTCCGGCTTCAGAATGCGGCACAGCTCCGACAGCACGGCAACATCATCCTCCAGGCTTTCGAAGTAACCGAAACTGTTACCGCCGAGATAAACAAAATCAAAAAAACTGTCCGGGAAACGCAGTTTGCGCGCGTCGCCTTCGCGAAAAGAAACACTGTAGCCGTCCCGCTTGGCAATCCGGCGGCCACGCGATATCAGGTAGTGCGAGCGATCCACGCCATGCAGGTTTTTGAAACCACGCCGCGCCAGTTCCAGCAAATGCCGGCCCTGACCGCAGCACAGATCAAGAATGACGGCGTCCGTGTCGACATCGACCATGGCCAGAAAGGCATCGATCTCCGACTCGGTAATTTCCGGATCCTCGACAACATCACCGTCGGTGCGCAGATAGTTCGCATTAAAAATATCGCGCCACCAGTCGGCCTTGACGTAGCTTTCAAGGTCTTCAACCGGGCCGATTGATGAACGCAGCACTGCGTGGTCGCCTTTGCGGTTACGCGCGGGGCGGGCAGGATTGGCGGGCTCAGACATCACGATATCTCCGCTGCTAAAACGAGCCTGAAAAATTCGCGCATTGGGCACCCACTACCGGGGGCTGTCAAGCAATTTTTATCATGGGAAGCCGGTATCCGGGAGCTATTCCCGAGACTCAAACGGACCCCGCAATACTGCCGTCTATGACGGCGTCCTCCAGATCACTGAACAGGTCGAGATGCACACTTTGCAGGTCAACCATGCTCGTAAAAGCCGAGAAACTCAGCATGGCTGTAAGGCGGCTGAGGTCGGCGGCCCAGTCCGGCAGATAGTGCGGCCCGACAAACAGACCCTGGCGAAACACCGGCTCGAGTACGGTGACGTCCCTGAGAGTCATCCGGCCGGCAAACAGGTTGGGGATTAATTCCGGCCGGCCATCGCGCACAGCCACGCGCAGAAAAGTGTGCACTTCGAACAGGCCGCCGATGTAAGCGCCGTCCTTGGTAAACACCACCCCGCCGCGCGGATCGCCGCCGCGAAACACCCGCATCGCGGACTGCACACTTTCTTCCTCGCTCTGCCCCTCATCGAGGAACATCCGGAACACTTCTATAAAGTCGGCTCCGTCCAGTGCCATGCTGACACCACGCACCCGCAGCGCAACGCGCCGCAGGCGCACCAGGTCCATCGCGCCGGTAACTATTTCGGCAAAGGTCGCCAGTCCTTCCTGATGGCGCGTGGTGCGCGGCGCGGCCAGTCCGAGCACATCGAAGTACGGCTGCCGGCGACCATTCGCCATGGTTGCGGCATGCACCATGACTTCATGCTCGAACAGCTGTTCCAGATCCCGTGTGGAAAACTTTGCGCCTGCCCGCAGCCGCACCCGTTCATTGGATGCCGCGGCGCGTGCCGCAAGATCGGGTGCGGTTACCACTTCGATAGGATCCTGGTGAAACACCGGGTCAATGCGGGCACGCAAGGCAGCGGCAAGCTGCTCGGCCGACAGTTCCTCATCCGGCCCGGGCATTGCCGATGACGCCAGCAGATCGGCGGTTTTCTGCAACAGATACTCGGCTGCATCCAGGTCGCTCCAGTCCTGCGTAGGCCGTTGCCGGTCGGGGCGACCGTACAGCTCAACCGAGCAGCGGGTAAATTCCGGCGTGCCCGCCGCCAGCAACATGCGCCCGGCGGTCAGGTAGCTCCATGCAGTGCGCCACAACAACTCACCGACCGGATGGTCGCGCGGCGTGCGCCGCATGACATGCTCCATGCCTGCGCACAGCCGGTTGAGATCGGGGGGCAGCTGCACAGTTGCGTCCGGCAGCCGGGGGCTGCCCGCGCGCCACGCTGCCAGAAAAGCATCCAGCGTATGACGCGGCCAGGCCAGTGTCGTCAGGATACGGAGACTTCTGGTTGCGGCGACAATCTCGCGCTCCAGCTCTACCAGCCGGTCCAGCATATGCTCCCGGCTGTCGGTCGTGTCGCCAGACATACTCCAGCCCTCACCGAACCAGTTGTTCCAAGTGCGGACATTGTAGGCTGAAAAACTTTTACCCAAACAGGCAATTTTTGGGCGGGAGTGGTGGCCAGGGGCGGAATCGAACCACCGACACGCGGATTTTCAGTCCGCTGCTCTACCAACTGAGCTACCTGGCCAGCTTGTGACCTGCGCAGCCGGCGATGCGCCGGCGGCAGGTATTAGACCCACGTGGTGTCAGTGAGTCAAGGCGCTATTCGGGCACAAACTCCTGCGGGCGCTCGGATCCGCCGCCAAAAAAGTACTTCTCCATTTCCTGCTCGAGAAAAGCCCGGTCCTTTGGCTCGATCGGCACCAGCCGATACTCATTAATAAGCATGGTCTGGTGGCCCAGCCATTGCTGCCAGGCCTCCTGCGATACCTGCTCGAAAATCCGCCGGCCCAGCTCGCCGGGATAAGGCGGGCGGGCGAGCCCGGGTTTTTCTTCGTGCAACAGCACGCATTGTACGGTTCGGCTCATGCTCTATGCCTGTGAATCCTGTAGTTGCGCCAGCAGGCGCGCCACCGGCGCTGCCAGGCCCGCCTGCTGCGGGGAGCGCGTGTTATACCAGAGCCATTGCTCGCCTTCCATAACCGCGCCGTGTCCCTTGTCCATGGCCACTTCAAGTGGCCGCATGGCGAAATCGAAATGGCTGAAGCTGTGATCCACCACCGGCCACTCGCGCCGGCTGGCCGGCATAAAACCCAGCCGCGCTGCACACCACGACTCCGCCGCGCCGGCATCAGCAAATTCGGGAAAACTCCACAGGCCACCCCAGATACCTGCGGCGGGGCGTTTTTCCAGCAACACGCTGTCACCCTGCCGCAGCATCAGTACCACCGCCGATTTCCGCGGCCGGTTTTTGGCTTTGGGTTTCGGCGCCGGAATCTCCGTGACACGCTCTTGGGCCAGCGCTTCGCAACCATGGTGCAGCGGACACGCGTCGCAGTCAGGCCGGCCGCGCCGGCACACGGTAGCGCCCAGGTCCATGATCGCCTGGGTGTAGTTGGCCACCCGCTGCCGCGGTGTGCATGCCTCGGCCAGCGTCCACAGACGTTTCAGGTTGGCGCTGGCGCCGCTCCAGCCATCCACCGCGAAGTATCTGGCCAGCACGCGTTTGGCATTGCCATCGAGGATCGGCTGGCGCTGCCCGGCTGACAGCGCCAGGATCGCGCCGGCGGTGGAACGGCCGATACCCGGCAGAGCTTCCAGATCGGTGCGGTTTTGCGGCAGCTGGCCACTGTAATCCGCCACCACAACGCGCGCCGCCTTGTGCAGGTTGCGCGCGCGGCTGTAATAGCCAAGGCCTGACCAGAGGTGCAATACCGCATCCTGTTCGGCAGCAGCCAGCGCCGTGACATCCGGAAACGCACTCATAAAGCGATCGAAGTAGCGCTCCACGGTCGCTACCTGGGTCTGCTGCAGCATGATTTCGGATACCCAGATACGGTAGGCATTCGGCGCCTGCTGCCAGGGCAGGTCCTTGCGGCCATGCATATCCCACCAGTCCAGCAGCGGCGTGGCAATGTCGTCCGACATGGCGCTCAATTGAACAGGTTGAACTTTTTCTGCAGCCGGTCGCGCACTTTGTCCTTCACGGCATCCCTGGCAGCGTCCTTGGCTGCATCCTTGACCATATCGCCAAGCTCGATTTTTACTTTCGGGTTACTCGCGGTGCCCGTCACCCGCACCGGCAGCGTCAGGCCTTGCAGCTTGTCGAGTTCCTCGGTTTGATTCTGCGCATCAGCAAAAGTGGGCGTTTCCACCACCCGCGCCTGCAGCGTGTAATCCATTGCCTCGTTGAGCAGGTTATAGCTGCCGCTGCCGGTCAGCCGCATGAACGGTACCGCAGCCTTGAAATCGCGGTTCTGCACCTGCCCTCCCGCAAACTGCAGGGTGCCGGAAAATTCACTCAATTCAGTTTGCAGCGTGGCGGGCTTATCGGGCGCTGCGGTCTTTTTCAGCAGGGCGCGGGCCTTGCGTATTTCGTACCAGAGGTCGATACCCTTATATATACCGTCGCTCAGTTCAAAGCTGGCATCACCACTGAGGCGCTCCAACAGCTCGCCAACGGTAGTGCCACTGGCGCTTGCCTTGATACTCACGTTGCCGCTGCCGGACAGATTGGCCGCGCCGCGCGTATCGGTCAGCAGTGCCGCCAGCGTGATACCTTTGAGCTGCTCGTTTACCGCCAGTTTCGGCCGCGCGCCGCGCACATCCAGCCGCACGTCACCGGCATAGCTGCCGTCATAAAGCGCCGCAGTCAAAGGATGCAGACGCAGCACGCCATCCGCAGCGCCCACAGTGACAGCAACGTCACGCAACTGCGCGCCGGAAAAAATCAGCTCAGCGATACTGAGATTGCCGTTCAGGCGCAAATCCCGAAGCGTCTGCACCGGAATATCAACCGGCGTCGCATTGATATTTTCGGCGGCTGCACCCTGTGCGTCCGTTGTCTCACTGTCACCGAGATACCGGTCAGCATCAAATCGGTCAACGGCAAGTGCAAACTCCACCGCGGCAGTGTCCGGATCGGTGAGCCGCAGCTGCCCCCTGATGGTGGTATCGTCCAGACGAACATTGAGGTTATTCAGCTCGGCCCGCTTGCCGTCCGCACCCAGCACCGCCTCGCCGCTGAGCTGCAGTCGCACCGGCTGGCCCGGCAGCAGACCCACGGCCACCAGCGACAGGCTGACATCGGCAGGCCGGTCCGGCGTAATCGCGCCGGTGGCAAACTGCAGATCCTGCAGCTCAATACGCTCATTGGTCTGCTGATCAACATAGCTCAGCCTGGCGTCGCTGACGCGGATGCCCTCCACCGCCAGCGCTGGCGGCGCGTCGCCGGGGCCGTCTGTCTCCACCGTGTCGGCATCACTCGCACCGGCAAACTCCCAGTTGACGCTGCCATCACGCCGGCTGATCAGATTCAGTTGCAATCCGTCCAGACTGACCTGACCGACCTGTAACTCACCGCGAGTAAGCAGCGGCCAGAGCTGCACGCTAAGCGCCACGTTTTCGGCACGCAGAAACTCGGCGTCGGGCCAGCCCCGCGGATTACCGACTGCCAGCGGACCAAGCTGCAGGCTGCAGCAGGGCAGCACACTCAGGCCAAGTTCACCCTCCAGACTGATGGCGCGACCGGTTTCTTCGCTCAGCGCCGCGACAATTTCGTCGCGGTAATCTTCCGGATCTACCAGCAACAGGATAGCGACGGTGGCAATCAGCAGCAGCGCCAGTAATGTGCCCAGGGCAATGAGGGTGTAACGGATTAGTGTGACCATGCACCCAGTCTAAGCACCGCGCGCGGCGAAGCAAGACCCGGCAGCCAAGCCATGCTTCAGGGCAGCAGCAGACCGCGCAAGTCGTTGATGCAGGGGAAACCCTGCTCGCCCAGCTGCTTGTCCAGCCGGGCGCGCTCATCATCAGTCACCGACGAACTGGCGGCCCACTGGACCAGTTGCGCCAGCACGCCGTTGATTTCCTGATCGCTGTGCGCATTTTCAATGCGCGCGGTGTATTTTTTTTCGAAGTAGCCATGCGGATCCACGGCGAGGCCGGCAATCAGGCGCGCGAACATCAGACCGAAATCGCGCAGCTCCATTTGCTTTGCTTCAAGATACTGGGTGATACCGCTACTCATGATGGCTAGAGCTTCTGATCTTCCTCTTCCGCCAGGTAACGCACAAAACTGTTGTTGTCATCCACCAGGATGACTTTCGGCACAATCGGCTTGTCGGTGTATTCAAACGCCATGATGACAACTTCTTCGCCGGCCGCAATCATATGCGCTGCCGGACCGTTCATGCAGATCTTTCCCGAGCCGCGTTCACCTTCGAGCACATAGGTTTCGAGACGCGATCCGGAGGTGTTGCTGGCCACCAGAACTTTTTCGTTGGCCCACAGATCCACCCTGTCGAGCAAATCCTTGTCGATGGTGATGCTGCCAATATAATCCGGGTCGGCCTGGGTTATGGTGGCTTTGTGAATTTTTGCTCTTAAGATCGAACGCAACGAAGCGTCTCCTGAGATCAGGGGGCGGTCATCCTACCAGAAAGCAGCGCCGCCACCGAACCGGCCACAGATCAGCAATAGTAAGGGTTTCAGCCCGCCTGGCCAAAGGTTTCGCCGCCTTCGCGCAGAAACCGGGTTTCAGCCTCGGTGGAGTTGCGGCCAAGCACTTTGTTGCGATGAGGGAAGCGGCCGTAACTCTCGACGATATCGAAGTGACGAACCGCAAAATTCGCAAAGCCACGGGCGCAGTCCTGCCATTCCGGCGCCGCCTCGCTGACCATGGCCTGCATCAGCGCCACGCCCGCACGCTGCACTTCCAGATCTTCGCAATGCTGATAAGGCATCAGGAAAAATGCCTGCTCGGGAACCGTCAGTCCGGCCAGTTGCCCCAGCGCAACGCCGGCCTGTGCCAGGGTAATAACCATCGGGTCGTAGCGGTAGACTTCCGCGGTACCGCGATAGATGTTGCGCGGAAACTGATCCAGCACAATGATTAACGCCAGCCTGCCGCGCGCGGTTTGCAGCCATTCATCATAATGCCCTGCGGCGGCATCGCTGACTGTGTCGGCATACAGTTCCCAGATCAGACTGTCGGTGGCCGGATCACTGCCGAACCAGAAAGAGCCCCGCGCTTCCGCCGCTGCCGGTGATGTCAGTGCGTCCGCAAACCAGAATTCCAGCACTTCATCCGGATGCGCCATCTCAACCCCCGTTTGTGTTGCGGCTCGGACTCGCTTTTTATCTTAAAGACTCTTGATTATGAGCGCCACGGCCGCTGCCGCCGATACCAGCAACACCACATTGCTGAGACCACGGCCATCCAGCCGCCGCACCAGCGGACCGCCCAGCCAGAAACCGAGCACAAAGCCGGGCACCAGCAGCACACCGGCAAGCAGGTCGTTGCTGCCGAAACGCCCGAACAGCAGCAGCATCAGCACAATCAGCAGCGAACAGATGGTATAGATCACTGCCAGCGTGGCGCGCAGCATCGGGCCGGACTGACGGTGATACAGAATCGCCAGCGGTGGTGCGCCGATTGCGGTGCTGGTGCCCATTACACCGGCAACCACGCCCGCTGCGGCACCGGTTACGGGGTTGAGCCGCGGATGCAGGCCACTGACCGTAATCAGCACCGCAAACAGGATCACGCCACCGAATACCAGCCCCAGCTCACCCGGTGCTACGGTCGTTAACAACCAGGCACCTGCCGCCGACCCCGGCACGAAGCCGGTCATGATTGCAGGAATGTTGCGCCAGTCCACATGCGACCACTCGCGCCATGCCATCAGCGACGACAACATAATCGAAGCCAGCACCAGCGGACCGGGCACGAAGCCGACATCAATCATGGCTACCACCGGCACGGCGATAAATCCGCCACCGACGCCACTGATGCGCTGCACTACCGACCCGGCGGCAATTGCAGCCACGGCCAGCAGCAGGCTGGGCCAGTCCGCGGTCAACAGGGACATGAATTATTCGCCCATGGCGGTGGCGCGGGACACGGCCGGACTGTAGTCCGCCCACGGCGCCGGAAAGCGCATCGCAATGGCAGAGCAGGTCAGCGCAAAAACAGTCAGCAACACATACATGCCGGCATCGCCATAAACAATAAATAGGGTCAGAGTAACAATCAGAAAGGGCTGATGTGCCAGCGCCACTTTGCCGTTGTTGGTAGCACGCAGGTTATGCGGCGGTGACACGAAAATATCCCACCAGCCCACCTGATAGTTCAGGTTATAGACCGACAGGATGCCGACCAGCAGCAATGCATTGACGATAGCGGGAAACGCAAACTGCTCAAGCATGGCATACAGTGACAGGTATAGCAGTCCGGCGCAGATACCCCACATCGCGCCATGCAGCAGCGCCGGCAGCAGATACAGCCGGCGACCATGGGTGAGCGTGCCGCGCGGCCACCAGTACCCATAGCCCCACACCGCGATCAGCCAGCACAAACTGACCAGCACTACCCACAGCATGTCGGTACTGCGTCCCGGTGCTACCAGCGGGTTGCTCAGCACAAAACCGAGCGCGCCGCTGACCCAGCTGAACAGAATGACAAAACAGTAGTAGATCCAGGCGCGGATCCAGGCCAGCCGCGGACTGTATATGCCGGGGTCATGCCCGGCACGGCCGGCAAAAAACAGCGCGCCCAGTACTAAGCCCAGCAGCACCACGGCGAGCATTACCCAACGCAACCATGCCGGCCCACCGAAAGCGGCGCCGGCAAAATAGTCGGTCGGCGACATGAAAAGAACTGACGGCTAGTTGCAGGCTGCGTCGGACTGGTTGATCGGCACAGAGTCTTCAAACCCTGCTTCCTTGATTGAGTTGACCACGCTGACCAGCGTATCGGCGTTGGACTTGGAATGCGCCAGCACAGCAATACTGGCCTTGGGGTTTTCAGCCTTGCGCCGCACTATCTGCGCGGATACAGCACGCCTGTCGATACGCAGCCGGTCCAGCTGGATGTCGTTATTGGCACAGATCACGATGGTAATGGACTTGGAATCATCGGAAACCACATCAACATCCGGCGGCTTATTCGCGTCCAGCGCAATCTCCTTGACGAAGGTTGCGGTCACAATGAAAAAGATCAGCATGATAAAGACGACGTCCAGCATCGGCGTCAGGTCGATTTTCGACTCTTCTTCCTCAGCCAGCATCTGGTTAACGCTATCTATACGGCTCATGCTTGTTCCTCGAAGCTTTTTCTCGTGCGCGCTTATATTGTGCGCGAATCAGGCGCTGCATTCTAACGGTTGCGGACGGTGCCGTCAGCCCGGAATCAGCGGCGTGTCACTTCTGCGGACGGCCTGCATACAGCAGGCCCAGCCCGGTTGCGCCCAGTACCCAGCCCGGCCAGACCGGCTGCACGCCCAGACCCAATAATACCGCACCAGCCAGCAACACCACGGCACCGGCGAAGCCCAGATAGCGGCTTTGCGCCCAGCGCTCGAGCTGTGCACGATCCGGCCCCAGCGGCTTTTCATCCTGCTCAATACGGTCCAGCAGTTTGCGGGTCACCGCCGGCAGGCGATCCACCATGTAGCGAATTTCCGGCAGTTCCGCGCGGATACGGCGCGCCATGGCCGCCGGACCGGTGCGCTCGGCCATCCATTCCCGCAACACCGGTGCGCCGGTCTGCCACAGATCCAGATCCGGATACAGCTGCCGGCCGAGCCCCTCAATATTGAGCAGGGTTTTTTGCAGCAGCACCAGTTGCGGCTGCACTTCCATGTTAAACGAACGCGCAATACTGAACAGCCGGATCAGCACCTGACCAAAGGAAATTTCCTTAAGCGGTTTGTTAAAAATGGGTTCGCACACTGTGCGAATGGCGGACTCAAACTCGTCCACCCGGGTGTCGGCCGGCACCCAGCCGGAATCGACATGCAGCCGCGCGACGCGATGGTAATCGCGATCAAAGAAGGCCATGAAATTTTCCGCCAGGTAACGGCGGTCACGATCATCCAGTGTGCCGATGATGCCAAAGTCCACCGCTGCGTACCTGGGATTGGCCGGATCCGTCACGTCCACAAAAATATTGCCGGGATGCATGTCGGCATGAAAGAAATTGTGGCGAAAACACTGCGTAAAAAATATTTCCACGCCATTGGCAGCCAGCTTGGGAATGTCAGCACCGGCGCGACGCAAGGCATCCATGTCGCTGATCGGCACGCCATGAATGCGTTCCATCACCATGACATCAGGGCGACAATAATCCCAGTAGACCTCCGGCACATAGAGCATGTCGGAACCCTGAAAATTGCGCTTCAACTGTGACGCATTGGCTGCCTCGCGCATCAGGTCCAGCTCATTGAGCACGGTTTTCTCGTACTCGGCCACCACTTCGACCGGTCGCAGGCGCCGCGCTTCTTTCCAGTAGCGCCGGGCAAGCCCCGCCAGCGCATACATGACCTCAAGATTGCGCTCGATCTGCTCACGCACGCCGGGGCGCAGCAGTTTTACCACCACTTCCTCGCCACTATGCAGGCGCGCAACGTGCACCTGCGCTATAGAAGCTGCTGCCAGCGCTTCGGCATCGAACTCGGCAAAAACTTCCGTCGCGGGAGCGCCGTAAATACGCTGGATCTGCTCAAGGGCGTCGGCGGCCGGAAACGGCGGCATTTTGTCCTGCAGTTTGGCCAGCTCAGTACCGACGTCGGCAGGCAGAATATCCTGCCGCGTGGAAACCGACTGACCGAACTTCACATACACCGGGCCGAGTTCCTGCAGCGCCTCGCGAATACGCACGCCACGCGGCTGCTCGGACTTGCGCTGGCCCCAGGTCCACGGCGACAGCAGAAATACGAACCGCAACGGGCGGAACAGGTGCGTGGACGAAATCAGGTCATCGAGACCGTGGCGAACCAGCACGCGCTGAATCTTCAGCATCCGCAACAGCAGTTTGAATCGCATCGGTCTGGTTCTTCTTATTCGGTTTACTCAGGTGTACCGGACGACTGCTGCAGCTTGAGGCGGGCTTCCTTCAGTCAGGTACTCGGCCAGACTGCGGCCAAAGCTGCGCTGCGCCTGTCCGGCCCAGCGCGCCAGGCCGCGCGCGGCGTTGCCGACTTCATGGGCCACCACATCGCCGGTTACCGATGCCAGCTCTTCTTCCCAGTCAGGCCGCAACAGGCTGAACAGATACTGAAACTGCTCTGCCACATCGCTGTCACCGCTTACCTGCACATCTCCCGCGCGAATCACTGCCGCCGGGTCAGCGGCCGACAAGCGCGCCAGATGCAAAGGCGTCCCGCTCAGCGTGGCATCGGGACAGTCAACCCTGCCAGGGTGCAGCTGCAGCTGGCCATCATTGACAGCAACATAAGCCGCCAGCGTTTCGCTGCCCGGATCCAGCTGCAGGGTTTTACCTTCCAGCCGACGGCACATGGCGGCTGCTGTAGTTGACTGTCTGACGCCGCGCTCCAGCAGTAACGCAACCGGTCCGGCGCACAGGCCGCCGGCAATTTCCTTAAACAGGCTGTCCTGCCCGGTGCTCAATACTTGTTACCGCTATGCAACGCGACAATGCCGCCGCTCAGGTTGTGATAGCGGCAGTCTTCCAGCCCGGCCTGTTCCATCATGGCCCGCAGTGTTTCCTGATCCGGATGCATGCGAATAGACTCCGCCAGGTAGCGGTAGCTGTCAGCATCATCCGCGACCAGCTTGCCGAGCGCCGGCAGAACTTTAAAGGAATAAGTGTCGTAGACGGGTTCCAGCCACTTTACGACCAGCCTGGAAAATTCCAGCACCAGCACGCGGCCACCCGGTTTGCAGACCCGCGCCATTTCGTTGAGCGCCTGCTGCTTGTCAGTAACGTTGCGCAAGCCAAAGGCGATGGTTACGCAGTGCATGGAATTATTCTCGAAGGGCAGTTCTTCGGCATTGGCAACGCGGGAAGTCACGTTGCTGCCGATGCCCTTGTCGAGCAGCCGGTCGCTGCCCACCTGCAGCATGGCCTCGTTAATATCGGTATGAAACACATGTCCCCGGGAACCCACCTGCCGCGCCAGGCCGATGGTGATGTCGCCGGTACCACCGGCCACGTCCAGCGCCTGCTGTCCGGGGCGCAGCCCGGTGCGGGCCAGCATGAAAGCTTTCCACAGCCGGTGCATTCCGCCCGACATCAGGTCGTTCATGATGTCGTAATTTGCAGCCACCGAGTCGAACACCTCGCGTACCCGCCCGGCCTTGGCCTCGCGGGCGACCTGCTCGAAGCCGAAGTGTGTCGTGTCGCTGTTCTCGTTATTCACGGTGCAATTATATGTCGACTCATCCCGGAGGTCGCGGGTATTGCCGTCGAGGTGAGTCGGAGCCCGGCGACCGAACCGCGATGGCAATAACCGCGGCGGCCGGGACTCTGCGGCTACAAAATGTACCGGGAAAGATCTTCGTCCTTGGCGAGTTCACCCAGATGCTCATCCACGTAGCCGGCATCTACCACGGTCTGCTGGCCGCTGCGGTCCGCTGCCTCGAAAGACACGGTCTCCAGCAAACGTTCCATCACGGTATGCAGCCGGCGCGCACCGATATTCTCGGTTTTTTCGTTGACCTGAAATGCCACCTCGGCGATACGCTTTACACCGTCATCCGTGTAGCTGAGCTGCAGTCCTTCCGTCTCCATCAGCGCCGAATACTGCTCGGTCAGCGATGCATCCGGTTCAGTCAGAATTTTTACGAAATCGTCGCTGCTGAGAGCGTCGAGTTCCACCCGGATGGGCAGCCGCCCCTGCAATTCCGGAATCAGGTCTGACGGCTTGGACAAATGAAAGGCGCCCGATGCAATGAACAGAATGTGGTCGGTCTTGATCATGCCGTACTTGGTATTGACTGTGCAGCCTTCTACCAGCGGCAACAGATCACGCTGTACGCCTTCGCGCGACACATCAGCGCCCTGCGCATCCGAACGCCGCGCGACTTTATCTATCTCATCGATAAAGACGATGCCATTTTCTTCCACCGCTTCCAGCGCGGCTTCCTTGATATCGTCCTCGTTAACCAGTTTGTGCGCCTCTTCTTCGGCAAGAATTTTCAGCGCATCCTTTACTCGCAGTTTGCGATCCTGCGTCTGCCCCTGACCCATGTTCTGGAACATGCCCTGCAGCTGGCTGGTCATTTCTTCCATGCCCGGCGGTGCCATGATTTCCACACCGATCTGCGGCGCCTGCACCTCAATCTCGATTTCCTTGTCGTCGAGTTTGCCTTCGCGCAGCATCTTGCGGAATTTCTGACGCGTGTCGGTTTCCGTGGTTTCGCCGTGCGCAGGCGGCGGTAGCAGTGCATCGAGCACGCGGTCCTCGGCAGCATCTTCCGCACGGTGCCTGACCTTGTCCATCTCCAGCTCGCGCGTCAGCTTGACCGCAACGTCGGTCAGGTCACGGATGATACTGTCGACTTCGCGGCCCACATAGCCCACCTCGGTGAACTTGGTGGCTTCCACTTTAATGAACGGCGCATTTGCCAGTTTGGCCAGCCGCCGCGCTATTTCGGTTTTACCCACCCCGGTGGGGCCCATCATCAGAATGTTCTTGGGCGTAATTTCATTGCGCAATGCTTCCGGCACCTGCATACGCCGCCAGCGGTTACGTAACGCGATCGCAACCGAACGCTTGGCCTGATCCTGGCCGATAATGTGCTTGTCCAGCTCCTGGACAATTTCTCTGGGGGTCATCTGTGACATTGTTAGACCTGCTTATTGTTCTGACAGCGTTTCCACAACGATGTTGTCGTTGGTGTAAACGCAGATACTGGCGGCAATTTCCAATGCCCTGGTGACAATTTCTGCAGCACCCAGTTCACTGTGATCGAGCAGCGCGCGCGCTGCTGCCTGGGCGAAAGAACCGCCGGACCCGATCGCCATCAGGTCATCTTCGGGCTGAATTACGTCACCGTTGCCGGACACGATCAGCGAGGCCTCGGCATCGGCGACACACAGTAGCGCTTCCAGCCGCCGCAGGCGGCGATCGCTGCGCCAGTCCTTGGCCAGTTCAATAGCGGCGCGGGTCAGGTTGCCGTACTGCTCGAGTTTGGCTTCGAACAGCTCAAACAGCGTGAAGGCGTCGGCAGTACCACCGGCAAACCCGGCCAGCACCCGCCCGCCGGCCAGCGTGCGGACCTTGCGGGCGTTGCCCTTCATGACGGTGTTGCCCATGCTGACCTGGCCGTCACCGGCAATGGCGACAACTCCGTTGCGCCGCACCGACACGATCGTCGTACCGCGATACTGTTCCATAGTAAGACCTTGAATTTATTTGTTTTTCGCCCGCTGTGCGCGCGGGTGTGCCTTATCGTATATCTGGGCTAAATGCTGGAAATCAAGGTGTGTGTAAATTTGCGTGGTGCTGATATCGGCGTGGCCCAGCATTTCCTGCACGCCGCGCAGGTCGCCGGAAGATTCCAGCATGTGGGTGGCAAAGCTGTGACGAAACAGGTGCGGATGCACCCGCTGCGGCAGACCGGCCTCCGTGGCCCGCCGTTTGACCATGGCCTGCACCGTACGCGGACTGATGCGCCTGCCCCGCGTACCGACAAACAAAGCAGGCTCGTCGACATTGGCAAGATTGGCGCGCACCCGCTGCCAGTCGGCAACCGCTTTAAGCGCGTAGCGTCCCACCGGCACAATACGCTCCTTGCCGCCTTTACCGAGTACACGCACCGTGCCCTCGTCACGGTCCAGCATGTCGAGATTGAGGCCTACCAGTTCGGCAAGCCGTAATCCGGACGAATACAACAGCTCCATGATGGCGCGATCGCGCCGGTCCGCCGGTTCGTCACCACGCACCTGCATCAGCAGCGCCATTTGCTCTGCATCAAGGGTATCCGGCAGCCGCTTGGACGCCTTCGGTGCCGTAACCTCAACCACCGGATTACTTTTGATATGGTTTTCGCGAATCAGGTACTGCATGAACATGCGTGCACCGGAAAGGCGGCGCTGCACACTGCGCGGACTCAACCCGCTGGCAAACTCGGTAGCGGCATAGCGGCGCAGATTGTGCACCCGCAAATCACCCCAGGCGACTATGTCCTGCTTGTCGCAAAAGTTGCGCAGACAGACCAGGTCGCGCCGGTAGGCGGCAATAGTGTGGGCAGACAGGCGGCGCTCAGTGCGCAGGTGGCTGAGAAAACTTTCTGCTAGCTGCCACTGCGCGCTGTCCATGATGATACCGGGCGTACAAGCGCCTAACGGCAGGCCTCAACGAACGGCCAGCGCACAACCCAGCAGGTCGCCGAGGCGGCCCAGAAAATCCATGCTCATGCCGGGATTGAAGTAATCGGCATCGCGGCTGCCGATGGCGAGAAAACCATTGGCAGCATTTTCGCCCAGCGGCACCAGCGCCGCCGAACCGATATCGTCGGCATCATCCGCAAACAGAAATTTGCGCTGCGTGTCGCGGATCTTGCCGCAGCGAGCTTCGTTGCCGTCCAGAAAGGTCTTGAACGAACCGAGGGCAGCATCATCCCGCGTCACGGTGCGCAGGAAACGGCCATGCCGGGTGAACTCATCGAACTCACCGTCCTGCCATTCAAACAGTACCAGCACGGACTGGTCGGCATTAAAGGAACTGCGCAGCAGTTCCTCGGCCACTTCGATGACATGCGCGCGGGTACCGGCCGCCATCAGCGCCGTCGCCAGTACATGCACCTTGTCGGCCAGTTCGTCATTGCTGCGCGCTATATCAATCAGGTCTTTAAGCCGGCGTTCGAGCTGCAGGTTTTTTTGTCGCAGGGTCGCCACCTGGCGTTCGATCAGCGACACAGCGCCGCTGCCGCCGGTGCGATGCGGAATGCTCAGCCCATCAAGCAACTCCTGATGTTGCTCAAAAAACTCGGGATGAGCCCGCAGGTAAGCAGTGACTTCAGTGGCACTGAGTTCAGGACCCGCAACCTGCGGCTTGTTTGCACTTGTCATATTGCGACAACCCCGTCGAAAGCCTGCACGGCTTCTCCGCTTAACCACATGGGCGCACCCTCGCCCGGCCAGCGAACCCTGAGTTCGCCTCCCGGCAGCGCAACCGTGACTTCTGCATCAAGCAAACCCGCAGCCCGGCCAACGGCAACTGCCGCACAGGCTCCGGTTCCACATGCACTGGTTTCACCCACGCCGCGCTCAAAGACCCTGAGGCGGATTCGTGCAGGACCCGTAACCTGCATAAAACCGATGTTAGCACGGTTAGGAAACCGCTCATGGCTTTCCAGCAGCGGGCCCAGTTCAGCGACCGGTGCCGTGGCGACATCAGCCACCTGGATAACTGCATGCGGGTTGCCCATGGACACTGCCGCCAGTTCCACCGCACGGTCGCCTGCCTGCACGGTATAGGTCGGCTGCCTGCCCGCGGGCGCTATAAACGGCAGCGATGCGGGCGCAAAATCCGGCTCTGGCATGGCTACTGCGACATCGCCGTCGGCCAGCATCTGCGCCTCGACCACGCCACCGGGAAAGGCCAGCCGCCAGATACGGTCGCTGGCTGTGTTGTCACCGGCTATATAGCGGGCCACGCAGCGTGCGCCGTTACCGCACTGTTCGACCTCGCCGCCATCGGCGTTAAAAATCCGGTAGTACGCGTCAGCGCCATCGGGCGGCTCGGACAACCACAGCAGCTGGTCAAAACCGACGCCGGTATGGCGGTGCGCCAGCCGGCGAATCACCTCAGCCGCAGGCGCGGCGGGGCCTTCCCCGATCAGGAAATCGTTGCCCAGAGCATGCATTTTGGTGAAATTCAGCTGCATTTTCGCGCTGCGTTGAAAATATTCTGTTAAATGAGAAGATACGCATCCTGATTATAAAGCCAGCCGCACCAGCAATATATAAGCGGCAGTGAACAGATAAAGAACAGAACAGGCGAAAACGCCACGCGGAGACAACCCATGCAACACATCATGGTTCTCAACCCCAAGGGCGGTTGCGGCAAGAGCACGCTGGCAACCAATCTGGCGAGCTACTACGCCAAGCAGGGCAAACAGGTAGCGCTGGCCGATTACGACCCGCAGCAGTCCAGCCTCGACTGGCTGGCCCACCGCCCGGATAAACGTCCCGCAATCACCGGTCTGGCTGGCTTCAAGGACGGTCTGAAACATCTGCCACGCAATACCGATGTCGTGGTTATTGATGCGCCCGCCCGCTCCCATGGCAAGGAACTGACCAACCTCCTGCATCATGCCGAGACCATTCTGATCCCGGTATTGCCTTCGATGATTGATATGCAGGCGGTAGAAAAATTTATTAACGAGCTGCGCGCCACGCCAACGGTAAAAAACCGCAAGGTAAAAATTGCCGTGGTTGCCAACCGGGTGCGCGAGGGCACACTTATTTTTGACGAGCTGGATGAATTTCTCGGCAATCTCAGGGTGCCCTACATCGCCACCCTGCGCGAAGCGCAAAATTACATTCGCGCCTATACCCGCGGTCTGGGCATTCATGAATTGCCCGACTACCTGTCGTGGCCCGATCAGGAAGAATGGGGCCCGCTGGTGGACTGGCTGAATTCCCGCGCGGCGCGCCCTTAAACGCAGCCCAGACAGGCCGCCTCAGACTTTCAGTCGGCGCGATCGCCCAGCCGGGCACCGTCACCCGGTGAACCGGTCAGGCGCGGCAGACCGGGACCTGCCTGCCCCTGCGTCAGACCCTGCTGGAAAGCCTTGAAGGCCTGCTCCTGTTCGCCGAGTTGCAGCAGTAACTGGCCGAGTTCGTGCCAGCTTTGCGGGGCCGGGGCCATAGCCACGCTGGACTCGTAGTAACTGCGCGCCTTACCCCACAACTCCGTGGCCAGACACAAACGCGCGGCGACCAGTAGCAACAGCGCATCTTCGGGACGCTCGCGCAACCATTTTTCCACCCGTTTCAGGCGTTCCGCCGGTGCAGTCTCCAGCGCGCCGTAGGCGCGCACCAGATCGTCATGCCACTGATTGTTCAGCGCGCTGCGCAGCACCGATTCAGCCTGCGATTCATCGCCGCCGGCCGCCAGTGCTGTAGCGCGCGCGGCGATCAGCTGCGGTGCATTGCGCAGCGAACGCGGCACGCTTTTCCACAGGCTTTTGCCGCGTACCCGGTCACCACCTGCTTCGCGCAGCAGCGCGGACCAGGTCTGCACCGTCCATTCATCCAGCGTGGCAGCAGGCAACTTGCCGAGCTTGCGCAATACCGGCAATGACTTTTCCAGGGCTGCCCAGTCCTGCCGCTGCAACAGAATTTCCGCCTGCAGGCGCAACGCTTCGGGATTGCGGGGCGCAGCGTCGAGAACTTGCTGCAGGGTGCGCAGGGCCGCATCCGCTTCACCGTCTTCAAGCTGCAACTCGGCGCGGGTCAGGAGTACCGTTGCCAGCGCACGAGGCTCCTGTTCGCTAGCCATGTTGAGCCAGTTGTCGCGGCGTTCGGTATCGCCCTGCGCCTGCGCGGCGCGGGCAGCCGCCAGATAATTCAGTAACGGTGTTTCACTGTTGCGGGCGCCCTTGGTCAGCAGCTTTTCGCCGCGGGCGAAATTTCCCTGGCCGATTTCGATGTAGCCCTGCGTGATGCGCTCACCGGCCTTGCGCACCCGGCGCCGGGCAGCGGCTTCGCCCAGACGGCGCGGCGCCCGCCAGATATGCACCAGCAAACGCACCCCCGTGTAGGCGAGGATCAGCAGAAAAGCCAGCACCGGCACGGACATTTCGGCCTGGTAGCCGAGGAAATTTATCAGCACATAGCCGTTATCCTGCATTGCATAGTTGGCCACCAGCGCGCCCAGCGCCAGCACCAGCAGAATGATCAGCCCGGTTTTCACGGTTTCTGGTCACCTGCTGCTGCGGCGGCTTCTGTCGCCAGCAACAACTGCAACGACCCGGAGACATCCGGCAGAGTGCCCGGCCCTTCAGCCTCGGCAAGCTCGGCCAAAGTCTCCTGTGCCGCGCTGACAGCGGCAGCCGAGGTGTCGAAGTAAGCCGCCAGCTGTTGCTGCAGGCTTTGCAGCGACTGCGCGTAGAGCTCCATGTTGCCGCTGACCAGCGTCAGCCGCGCCAGCCGCAGTTCTGCCCGCATGCCTTCAATGAGCAGTCCCGTTTCAGTCTGGCTGAGCTGCACTTCCGGAGGTGTGTCGGTTCGGCGCACGCTGACAATACTGTCAAAAACCGATGCCACGGTATTTTTAAGCCGCTCCCAGGCACCCTTATCCGGTGCGGTGGCCACGGACAACTCACTCTCGAAACTGTCGGGCACGGGATTACGCAAAGGCCATTGCGGCACCTGTTCAGCCAGTGCCTGCAAGCGGAAACTGATGCCAGTGGTATCCGGCGTCGGCAGGGCCTGCAGTGCGACGATTTCCTCGCTGAGTTTGGCGCGCACCGGCACCAGGTCAGGATCACCGGCCTCACGCAGTTTGGCATCGGCCAGTTGCAATGCGCTGACGGCCAGCACCGGTTCCCTGGCAAGCAGCACCTGGGCATTGGCAATACGCAAATAATAGAGCGCTTCGGCACGCAGGAAACGATTGCGCCGCGTGGCATTGCTGCCACCAAGCTCGGCAATCCGCTGGTTCAGGGCAGTCAGCTGCTGAGTCTGATCGGCCGTGGTCGCAGCTTCCCTGGCCGCTGCCGCCTGTAAGTCGGCAAGCGCAGTTGCGCTGCTTTCAGCCCGGGCTGTAAGAGCTGCAACCTGGCGTTCCAGTTCCGCGTACTGGCGGTTGGTGTTGCCATTGCTGGTCTGCAGTTGCTGCGGTAGTGCCCGCAGCGTCTGCAACTGCCACAGGGCGTAACCTGCGGCTGCCAGTGAAGCCAGTGCCAATACCACAGCGGCGGCGGTCATGCCGCCGCCGGAGCGCCCGGTAGCCGCGCTGGCTGAACTGTCGCCGGAGGCAGAAGGCTTGGGGGCTTTGGTCGTTTCGGAAGCTGACATGGACGCTGGCCTGCAGAAGTTTCCCGTAGGAAGCCATTCTGCCACGCCGCCGCCGCGGTGTCAGACGGTTTAAACGGTCGCCGCGGAGGCCGCCGCCGCCAGTCGCTGTTTCACTTCGGCAGCATGCCGGCGACTGACCGGCAGGTATTCCGCACTGCCTTGCAGCTTTACTGCATGCAAACCATTCTCATCACGGCGCAACTCTTCTATGGCTGTGAGGCGGACCAGCGAATTGCGGTGGATACGCACAAACTCAGCGGCAAATTCCTGCGCAAGTTCTTTGAGCGGTTCGTCAATAAGATCCTCGCCGCCGGCGTGCACCATGCGCACGTACTTCTGGTCGGCGCGAAAACACACAACCTGTGCCGTACTCACCAACCGTATGTCGCCGCCCGCATACACGGCAATATTGCGCCGCGCGCAAAGTTCCGGCGCAGTGTTGGCCAAATCAGCGATCTGCCAGCGAGTGACCCGGGCGGCGCGCTCCAAAGCTGCCAGCAGTCGCTCGCGGCGCACCGGTTTAAGCAGATACCCCACGGCGTTGGCCTCAAAAGCACTTACGGCATACTCATCGTAGGCGGTAGTAAAAATTACGGCCGGCGGCACCGGCGCGGTGCACAGATGGCCGGCTACTTCCACGCCGTCCATGCCCGGCATGCGGATGTCCAGCAACACCACGTCAGGTTTCTGCTCGGCCACACGGTCAAGCGCTTCTCGACCGTTGGCCGCCTCGGCCACCACCGACCAGCCACCGATATCCCCGACCATTTCGCGCAGCCGCGCACGCGCCGGCGCTTCGTCATCAACAATCAGTACCTTCAGGTTGCCGTCTGCCATTACTCCGCCCCCGGCGGCGCCGCGATACGCGGAAAACCGATCAATACGCGGAAGCTTGCCGCCGCACGCTCAACTTCCATGCGCGCCCGATGACCGTATGCAAGCTCCAGCCGCTGGCGAATATTTTCCAGCGCCAGCTGATGCCCGCCTGGACGTTGCTGATCGTTTTCCGGCAGCGGATTGCTAACCGTAATGGTTACCATGTCATCATCCGCTGCGCCGGAAACCGTAATCACGCCACCCTCGGCGCGCGGTTCGATACCGTGATAGATCGCGTTTTCCAGCAGCGGCTGAATGGTGAGTCCGGGTATGCGCGTCTGCATGGGCATATCCTGAAGTTGCCAGTCGACACTCAGCCGGCTTCCCAGCCGCTGCTGCTCCATGCGCTGGTAGACACGCGCTACTTCGAGCTCCTGTTCGAGACTAATGCTCTCCCCGGGATTACTCAGCGATGCACGGAACAAATCCGCCAGATCTTCCACCGCGCTTTCGGCTGCCTGCGGATCGGTGCGGGTCAGCGCCGCGATGGTGTTCATGCTGTTGAACAGAAAGTGCGGCCTGATCCTGGCCTGCAGTGCAGCGATACGCGACTCCGCCTCGCGCTCTACATTGCTGCGCCACTGATGCATCACGTAGAAATAACGCAACACGCCGGCGGCGATAAGCAGCCCCAGCAGCAGGTTGGAGGCAAGAAATTCCCAGCGCATAGCCGGAAACAGGTTGCTCATGTCCACCATACGTGTGGTACTGAAATACCTGCCGACACGAAAAATGACTTCCGACAGTAATGCTATGCAGACAAGTACCAGACCGAGGCTCAAAGCCGTGGCCACAACCAGATTGCGACGTGCCAGCACCGGGCGTGCCACAGTCAGCAGGCAGGCGCTGCTAAGCGTGATCCAGAGTATAAGCAGGGAACAGCGCGCCAGATCGGTAAAAAAAACCTCGGCAGTCGGGCCGCGCGCAATAGTCAGGGCCAGTGCCACCAGTTCGGAAATCAGCACCAGGGCGATCACGGCCCCCGCAGAGCTGAAATCAGGCAGGTAACAGTTGTCGTTGCCGGTCAGCGGCGCATATTGTGACTTAGTTGCCACACCACTGGTCGATGGCACGCACCGCATTGGCGCGCTCGGAATCGATCTCTTGTTCGGTGAGATAGATGCGCTCGCCGGCTTCGTTTTCGCGATACAGACGGCGTGCCTGACTGTACTTGGTCAGCCGCTCACGTGACAGTTTGCAATTGGCGGCACGGGCTTCTGCCTCGCGGGCTGCCTTGGCGGCGTCTTCCGCTGCCTGGTCATTGCGGATGCCTTCGACCACGGCATTAACGCGCTCGTTTTCTTTTTGCGCGGCACGGTTGGCGGCAATCAGTTCACGGTCGCTGCGCTCTATCTCAACCTCCATGACATCCAGAGGTTTTTCACCGCGCTCCTGATACAGTGGCGGTCGATCTGTATAGGCAACGTTGCCGGAGCCATCGACGGTCTTGTAAACAGTCTGCGCGGCAAGCCCGGCGGACAATCCGCAAGCCGCTATCAGTGCCCCGATGTGCACCGCGAGCCCGTTCAGGAAATGCTGAAATTTACCCATGATTCTTGCCTGTTTCCGTCTTACTGATTTCCGCGCCGCAACAATGCGGCGCAACTGCATGGCGCTATTATCAGCGGGCACCGGCAGCGCCTCGTTGACGCAATTCACAGACCGGCAAGCCCGCGCGGCACCGTCGCTACCGCAGATTGCCGTCTCCGGACAGAAAAACAAGGGTTAAAATCGGCGAAAATCGGCCAATTTGACGCGAAAATCGATTAATTCACGGCCTTTTCGCGTTAAATAAGAAAAAGGGCCGCGATCCATGACCGCGGCCCTCCGGGGGAGATGACAGAGCAGCGCCCTGTCATTGGTTTTGCAGGCTATGCACGTGGTTATTCACCCGTTTTGGCGAATTCAGGGTAGGCCTCCAGACCGCACTCACCGATATCCACGCCTTCGTACTCTTCTTCCTCACTGACGCGAACACCCATGACGGCCTTGAGGGCAAACCAGACAATCAGGCTGGTGATAAAGACCCAGGCGAAAATCGTACCGATGCCGAGCAGCTGGGAGCCGAACGAGGCCTCATCGTTGGTCAGCGGCACTGCCAGCAGCCCCCAGATACCCACCACGCCGTGTACCGAAATGGCGCCGACCGGATCGTCAATTTTGAAGCTGCGATCCATGAAGACAATCGACGGCACCACCAGCAGACCGCCAACGGCGCCGATCAGTGTGGCTGCCATGGGACTCGGGGTCAGTGGCTCGGCCGTGATGGCCACCAGTCCGGCCAGCGCGCCGTTCAGCGCCATGGTCAAATCGGCTTTGCCGAACCAGGCGCGCGCCAGCAGCAATGCTGCAACCAGCCCGCCGGCGGCAGCCATGTTGGTGTTGACGAACACCAGCGCCACGGCGTTGGCCTCTTCCACGTTCGACACCTTGAGTTCGGAACCGCCGTTAAAACCAAACCAGCCCAGCCACAGGATCAGCATGCCGAGTGTAGCCAGCGGCAGGTTACAGCCGGGGATGGCCTTGACGCTGCCGTCCTTGCCGTACTTGCCCTTGCGCGCACCGAGCACCAGCACACCGGCCAGTGCCGCGGCCGCACCGCACATATGCACCACTCCGGATCCGGCAAAGTCGGAAAAACCGGCTGCATCGAGAAAGCCGCCGCCCCATTTCCAGTAGCCCTGGATCGGATAAATAAAGCCGGTGAGAATGATGGCAAAGGTGAAAAACGACCATAGCTTCATGCGCTCGGCAACCGCACCCGACACAATGGACATGGCGGTGGCGACAAACACGACCTGAAAGAAAAAGTCCGACAGGCCCGAATAATAAGTTTCGCCGCCGCTGGCAATCACATCGGCCGCGGCGTTGTCATCACGACCCAGCACGCTGAACTGGCCGAGTATGCCTTCCAGAATCGGTTCGCCCGGGTACATCAGGTTGTAGCCCACCAGCATGTACATGATGCAGGCAATGGCATACAGACCGACGTTTTTGGTCAGAATTTCGGCTGTGTTCTTGGCACGCACCAGGCCCGCCTCGAGCATCGTAAAACCTGCGGCCATCCACATAACCAGGGCGCCGCAGACCAGAAAGTAAAAAGTGTCCAGCGCGTAGCTGAGTTCAGTTACCTGTTCCACTTCTGTTCTCCTTATTCGTTTTCAAGCGGAATCAGATCGCTTCCGCGCCGGTTTCACCGGTACGGATACGGATCACTTCTTCCAGGTTGCTGACAAACACCTTGCCGTCGCCGATTTTGCCGGTGCGCGCGGTGTTGATGATGGCCTCAATGACCTGCTCGGCAATGTCGTCACCGACCGCAAGCTCGATTTTGGTCTTGGGCAGAAAGTCGACGACGTATTCGGCGCCGCGATAGAGTTCGGTATGGCCGCGCTGGCGACCGAAGCCTTTCACTTCCGTTGCCGTTATGCCCTGCACGCCGATGTCGGCGACGGCCTGGCGCACGTCATCGAGCTTGAAAGGCTTGATGATTGCGGTAATGAGTTTCATGTTGCTTCTCCGTGAAAGCCGGACGGGGTCGCGAGTTCTGCGCCCGCATACGCCGCCCGGCCTGGTTGGTTATCAGTTCAGGATGTTGAAACCTTTGGTGATACCAAAGATCAGA
>JAUIEY010000207.1 GCA_030429685.1 Gammaproteobacteria bacterium | reverse complement strand
AGGATCGGCATGGCAATAAACAATCCGGTGACAAGCAGTCGACGCAACCGTTGCACAACGCCGGCAGGATAACTCATGCCGCTGCCATGGAGTCGCCCGAGTCGCCGGAGTCACTGAATAGCGGTCGCCAGCCCACGCCAAACCAGCCGATGCGAATATTGGTCGAGCGGGCGCGCACCAGAATTTCTTCCAGTTCATCGCGCTGGGCATCGTAGGCGTCGTCGAGCTCGGCCACTTCGGCTTCGCAGGCTTCTTTTAGCTCTTCGAGTTCCTGTTCCAGCATGGCGACTTTCGCCTCGGCGCGCTTGACGTCCCCCATTTGCTTGCGCATGTTGCCGGCACGCCGCGCGGCCGTGCCGGCCCGCGATACCGAGGTGGTGGAAACACGTTTGCGTCCCAGAAAAGCACCGAGAATGGCGGTGCCGACGGAAAGTGCGGTATCCAGTTTGCTGCTGCTGGCCTGTTCCGCTTCGCGGTCAACCGCCTGTTGCGCCGTCATGATGCGCTGTTCCAGCCGGGTAACCTTGCGGGCATAGGCATCGCGCAATTTGCCGACGGCAATATCGCGTTGCTCATTGCCCTGCTGTTGCAGGCGAATGCGGAAGTCGCGTTCTGTTTCGCCGGCCCGCGAATGCATTTTCATTACCTGGCTTTTCAGCAGCCGCAGCGGACGCTCGGTGCGCACCCAGCTTTGCAGCTTTTTCTGCCAGGCTTTGTGATTGGATGCCGAACAGAGTGGCGCGGGGCATTCGGCAAATCGCGCCTGCGCAGCCGGTTTTTTATGCCGTTGTAAACTGTCCGCGGTAAATTCTTCCGCTGTTTCCCAGTGCGGTTGCTCGTCATCCGGAGCAACTTCCAGTGCCATGCAAAAGCGTTCGGTTTCATCAATTTTGGCGCGCGCATTGGTATAGGTAACGGTCAGCTCGGCGAACAGTTCCGGCACGTAGTGCAGCGTTTCGCCCTCGCGTAGCATGCGTGTGGCACCGATCCATGTCTCCCTGATGCCCGGTTCCAGCACCGGGCGCGCGCTGGTCTGCACAGCAGGCGCGGCTGCCGCAGCTTTTTCCGGCCGCGGTATATGTGCAGCCGCGGTTTGCGGCTGACTCTTGCGCAGCTGCCGGATCTGCTCGCGGCTCAGCGGCCCGGCAAGATAAGACATTACCCAGCGGGTGCCGAACAGCACCGGCCCCTGTTCGTGCACGTTGTGCAGTAGAAAGCAACGTTTGCCGAGATCGGAAATCAGTGCGGAGAGTTTTTTGGGCTCCATATCGCCGGCGCCGCTGGCGCTTTTCAGGCCTTCCAGCAGACGCTTTTTGTCGCGCTCGGTCTGCAGCCGCCCGATGAACCATGTGCCCATGTTGCTCATGCCCTTGTAGTCCAGGTCTACCGGGTTTTGCGTTGACAGCACCAGGCCGAGGCCAAAGGCACGCGCCTGTTTCAGCAAGGTCAGCAAGGGCTTCTTGGACGGCGGATTGGCGACCGGCGGCATGTAGCCGAATATTTCATCTATATACAGCATGGCACGCAATGCCGAGCCGCCGGACTGGCGTCGCATCCATGCCAGCAACGCGTTCAGCAGCATGGTGACAAAAAACATCCGTTCACGGTCATCCAGATGGGCGATAGACAATACACATACGCGTGGTTTGCCTTCCGCCGTGTAGAGCAGCGTATCGATGTCCAGCGCCGGCCCTTCGAGCCAGGCCGAAAAACCCGGCGCAGCCAGCAGGTTGTTAATTTGCATGGCCAGCGCAAAGCGTTCCCTGGGCGGAAAAAAAGTATCCACATCGATGACGCCGACCTTTTTGAACGGTGGTGCCTGCAACGCGGCAATCAGACCCGCCAGATCCAGGCTCTTGTCATTGTTCCAGCAATCGCGTAACACATTGCTCAGCAGGATATGTTCGCGGCTGGTTACCGGGTCTGCATCCATGCCAAGCAGGCTCAGGATGCTGGTGGCAGTTCCTTCTACCAGGTCATTGTAGATATCCCGGTCTGCCCGTACGGCAGGATCCGGAGCTGTCATTTCACCGAGCACTGCCAGTGGTTCGCCAGCCTCGCTGCCGGGTGTGTAGATGGCGAAGTCGCAGTTGTTTTTCAGTTGCCGTACCCGCGCCGGGGTCTGTCCGTCAGCGGCCAGTCCCTTTTTCCACAGTGCGGCCTGACCGGCAGCGAATTCCGCGACGCTCTGGCCTTTTTCCGCTGCAGTATGTGCATCCACCCAGGGTTCGAACTGTTCGCCCTTGAACTGCGGAAAGGTCAGCAGCAAATTGCCCAGGTCGCCTTTGGGATCCAGTGCCAGCACCGGAATGTGGTCCATGGCGGCTTCTTCGATCAGGCCCACACCCAGCCCGGTCTTGCCGCTGCCGGTCATGCCGATGATGGCCGCATGGGTGGTCAGGTCCTTGCTGTCGTACAATACGAGCTCGTCGAGCCGCTCGCCGCTGGCGGCATCCACCCGCTTGCCAAGATAAAAAGTTCCAAGCTTTTCAAAGTTTTGCATGAATGGTCCCGGGCTTGTAGGTAGTATTTTGCGTCGCAATAAACCGCTTAGCAGAAATGGTTATATACGTTTGTCGCCGCTTCCTTTATGGTTTTCTGGTGGGCTTATGTAAGCCTGACATTGGCTAAGTGTGGGGGCGAGGTCAAACGCTGATTGAACTAAAGATAGCAAAAACCAATAAAGGAGAAAGCCTGTGAGCGTGGCAAGAACTACCGAAATAACCGCTTCGTCCAACAAAAGCTTCGATGACGCGATGGACAAAGGCGTCAAGCGAGCTGCCAAAACCCTGGAAAATATTACTGGTGCCTGGATCAAAGACCAGGAGCTGGTAATCGATAAGGGCAAGATTTCCGGCTACAAGGTTCGGATGATGGTGACCTTCGTCCTGAAGTGACACCAATTCCATATGTAAGGGGAAAAAACATGTTGAAAGCAAAAATTTTTCTGCTGGCAATGCTGGTTGGTGTGTTCACGCTAAGCGGCTGTTCGCAGGACTCAGGTGAAGAAATGAAAGATGCCGCTGCGGATATGTCGGATGCCATGGGTGATGCCATGGACGATGCCATGGACTCAACCGGCGATGCCATGGACGACGCTGCCGATGCCATGAATGATGCTGCAGACGATGCAATGGATGCCGCTTCGGATATGGCTGACGATGCTGCCGACAAGATGTCGGATATGGCCGACGATGCATCCGATGCCCTATCGGACATGGCTGACGATGCGGAAGATGCAACCGAAGAGGCAGCCGACAAGGCCAGAAGCAAACTGAATGATGCGATGAACTGACCGCAAGCCGTATTGCCACTAAAAGTCTGCCTGATTTTCGTATAACGAAGGAAAGTCGAATATGTTGGAAGAATTCAAGAAATTTGCCCTGCGCGGCAATGTGGTCGATATGGCGGTCGGTATTATTATCGGCGCGGCATTCGGCAAAATCGTATCGTCTGCTGTCAATGATCTGATAATGCCGCCCATAGGACTCCTGCTGGGTGGCGTGGACTTCAGTAATTTGTTTATCAATCTTGGCGAGGGCACCTTTGCAACGCTGGCTGCGGCCGAGGAAGCGGGTGCACCCATTATCAAGTACGGCTTGTTCATCAATACCGTGCTCGATTTTATGATTGTGGCATTCGCCATATTCATGGCCATCAAGATGATGAACAAACTCAAGAAAGCCGAAGAAGAAGCGCCGCCGCCGGCGCCGCCGGAACCTTCGAATGAAGAAAAGCTGCTGACAGAAATCCGCGA
>JAUIEY010000206.1 GCA_030429685.1 Gammaproteobacteria bacterium | reverse complement strand
GCAGCTATTAGTGGATTACTGGCTTTCGAGTTGCTCGGCGCTGAAGGCCATCATGGTATCGCCGCCGCTGGCGATGCTTGCCGCATGCGCCTGCACCCGCGGCATGGCCTGCTCGGCATAGAAGCGCGCCGTCTGCACTTTGGCGCGGTAGAAATCTGTGTCCGCATCACCACCATCAAGCAGTGCCTGCGCGGCCTGCGCTGCGCGCGCCAGCTGCCAGCCGCCGCAGGCGACACCCAGCATCATCAGGAAATGATACGAAACCGCGCCGGCCACATTGGCATCGCTGCCGACATTGGCCTGCAGCCAGTGCGCCGCTGCTTCAATCGCCGCTATGGAATCATTCAGGGCCGCACCGATAACCTGCAAATCCGCAGCGCCAGCGTTCAGTTCGCCGGCAAGTGCGCGCATTTCCTCGATAACCGTCTTGAGCGTTGCACCGCCGTCACGCAGAATCTTGCGGCCGACCAGGTCGCCTGCCTGAATGCCGGTGGTGCCTTCGTAGATGGTCAGGATACGGGCATCGCGCATGAACTGCGCCGCGCCGGTTTCTTCGACGTAACCCATACCGCCGTGCACCTGTAACGCCACCGACGTGAGCACCTGGGCGTTTTCCGTGCCCCAGCCTTTGACCAGCGGCGTCAGAAAATCCACCCGTGCCTGGTGAAACTCGCGCTGCGCTTCATCTGCACTGTGTTTGGCCAGATCCAGATGCGCCATGGCGACGTACGTCAGTGCGCGCATGGCTTCGGTCTCCGCCTTGACCGTCAGCAGCATACGGCGCACATCGGGATGCATAACAATGGGCGCAACACCGTCAACTCCGGCCGCTCTGCCCTGCTTGCGCTCCAGCGCATAGGCCAGCGCGTGCTGATAGGCGCGATCGGAAATGGCTACAGCCTGCAGTCCCACATTCAGGCGCGCGCTGTTCATCATGGTGAACATGCACGCCAGACCGTCACCTTCCGCACCGACCAGATAACCCAGTGAGTTGTCGAACTCGAGCACGCAGGTCGGGCTGGCATGAATTCCCAGCTTGTGCTCTATGGATACGGTCTGCACGCCATTGGCAGCGCCCGGTGTACCGTCGTCATTGAGTGCGAATTTCGGCACGATAAACAATGACAGCCCTTTAACGCCCTCCGGCGCATCCGGTGTGCGAGCCAGCACGAGATGGACAATATTGTCCGTCATGTCGTGATCGCCCCAGGTGATAAAAATCTTGGTGCCACTGACCCGCCAGGCATCGCCGTCGGGGGTTGCCAGCGAGCGCACCAGTGACAGGTCTGAACCGGCCTGCGGCTCAGTCAGGTTCATGGTGCCGGTCCATTCACCGGCGATAAGTTTTTCCAGATAAGCCGCCTTAAGCTCGTCCGAGCCATGCGACTCCAGCGCGTGGATCGCTCCCTGCGTCAGCATCGGGCACAGCGACCAGGCCATATTGGCCGAATGCAGCATTTCCTCGACGGCAACACCAACCGCCAGGGGCAGGCCCTGACCGCCGAATTCCGGGTTCATAACGATACTCGGCCAGCCGCCCTCCATGTACTGCCGATAGGCAGCACTGATTTCTGCCGGCACGCGCACCTGTCCGTTGTCAACGGTGGCACCTTGTTCGTCGCCCAGTTCGTTGGTGGGCGCAATCACTTCATTGGCGAGTGCTGCGGCTTCTTCGAGCACAGCCTCGACCAGGTCCGGCGTGGCTTCCGCAAAAGCAGGCAACGCCGCCAGCTGACTCAGCCCGGCCAGCTCGTTGATGACAAAGCGCATCTCTTTTACGGGTGCGCGGTAGTCCGCCATAGATAGTTGCTCCGGAAATTAACGCGGGCGCCGGGGATGTGTCCCGGCGGGCGGGCGATTTTAACGTTTTAGGCCGATCAGAACCAGAAGGCTCAAAACCAGAAACTGAGGCCTGCCACAACGCTCAGCGCGCGCGCTCTGCCGCCGCCGGCACGCGCCAGCCTGGCAGTATCACCGGCCAGCCGGTTCAGCTGTATGCCGGCATAGGGCCTGACTCGCGGATGCCAGCGATACTTGAGCCGCAGACTCGCATCAAAGCCGGCCCAGCCGGAACCAATAGCATTGCGGTTGTCATCCTTACTGTACCAGTCGGTCTTCAGGCCGGGCACCAGTTCCCATTGCGGGCTTAGCTGCCACTCGGTCTCCAGCTTGATGCGCACCGAGTATCGGCCGCCGCTTGCGGCCAGCAGCTGCAGACGCGTATCAATAAATCCGGGCGCGGTCCCTTCCCATTCCACCGTGGCCCAGTGGCGCGGCTTATTTAGCTGCCAGTCACCGTGCCAGCCAGCATTGGCATTCCAGAAAGGTGTGATTGCCCTTGAGTAACCGATGACGGTTTCGAACTCTTCAGTGTTGCCGTGTTCGATCTCGCCTTCGCTGCGCAAAATTGCCCGATCACGGGTGGTGCCATACCAGGCATCGATATCCCAGGCGAGCTTGTGGTCGGTATCACCGCTGCGCCATTCCAGTTCGTCGGCATTTACATACAGCAGCAACGGCTCATCATTCATTTCCGCGAGTGCTGCATGACAGAAAATGCAGGCGGCCAATACCGGCAGGATGCCTTTGTTCATGCCGCACCTCCGCCCACCTCAACCCGCCGGAACATTCCCATCATGTGATACAGCAAATGGCAGTGATAAGCCCAGCTACCGGCAATGTCCGGTGTAACCAGATAACTGAGCTGTGCACCCGGCTGCACAATCACCGTGTGTTTGCGGGGAATATGCTCCGGATCGCCGGTCTCCAGTTCGCTCCACATACCATGCAGGTGAATCGGATGATTCATCATGGTGTCGTTAACCAGCGTTATTCGCAGCCGTTCGCCGAGCGTCATCTGCAACGGCTCCGCATCCGCAAACGGGATACCGTCAATAGACCAGAGATAGCGTGCCATGTTGCCCGTAAGGTGCAGCTGAATTTCGCGCTGCGGATCACGTTTATCAGCGGTGCGATGCAGGTTGCGCAGATCAGCATAGGTCAGTACATCCCGGCCGTTGTGCCGCAGGCCGAGGCCGGGGTCGGCAATGCGTCGCTGCGGCATGGCCGCACGCATATCAACGTTGTAACCATATTCATGCCTGCCGTGACGAATTTCGGCAGTACTGCCAAAGCCGGCCGGGCCGATCGGGGTCCGGCTAGCGTGATCAGTGTGAGTCGCATGGGCACTGTGATCCATTTGCATGCCACCACCATTGCCGGCCAAGTGATCGGCGCCGACATGCATCATGCCCATGTCCAGATGCGTAAGCACCGGCGGCTCATCAAGGGCCGGCACCGCAGCAGTCAAACCCGGCTGCTCGCTGAGCGTACCGCGCGCGTAGCCCGAGCGATCTATGGCCTGCGCGAATACGGTATAAGCACCTTCCTGCGGCTCCACAATGACATCGTAGGTCTCGGCCGAACCGATGCGGAATTCGTCAACAGTAACCGGCTCAACATACTGGCCGTCGGCCGCAACAACGGTCATTTTGAGACCGGGTATACGCACATCAAACAGCGTCATGGCACCGGCATTGATGAACCGCAGGCGCACGCGCTCACCGCGTTTGAACATGCCGGTCCAGTTTGCAGCCGGACTGCGGCCGTTCATAAGAAAGGTATAGGTAGCGCCGGTCACGTCGGCAATGTCGCGGTCATTCATGCGCATGCGGTTCCACATGGCGCGCTCAGACCAGGTAGCGGCCAGGCCACTGGCGCGCAGCTCGCCGGCTAAATCCGCCAGCGTACGGGGATTGGCGTTGTAGTAGTGACCGTCCTTGCGCAGA
>JAUIEY010000205.1 GCA_030429685.1 Gammaproteobacteria bacterium | reverse complement strand
AAGAGCAGAACAATCTTGCGGTTGGCGAAGCGGAAAAGATTGCCGCTTTCGGTTCTCGCGTGGCGAACTTTGTGCAGGATCTGCAACCGCCCGCAAGCAAGCATCAGCAGTTCGTGGAAGCAGATGAGCAGATTATTAATAACCTGCGTGCGCTGGGCTACATTGAATAGAGCGCTTTAGTTGTCCAGCCAATCACATCCCGCCACGCCGGAATTCAGGTTGATACCCCGTCCCGAGCACAATATCAGCCGCAGCAATATTTCCAAGGCCGCGTTAAAGGTGCTGTATAGACTGCAAGACGGCGGCTATGAGGCCTATCTGGTGGGCGGTAGTGTGCGCGACCTGCTGCTCGGCGAGCATCCCAAGGATTTCGATATTGCCACCAGCGCAACGCCGGAAGAGGTGCACAAGCTGTTCAACAATTCGCGGCTTATCGGCCGGCGTTTTCGTCTGGTGCATGTCCGCTTCGGTCGGGAAATTATCGAGGTGGCAACGTTTCGTGCGGCTGCGGGCGCGGATGATGACGACCACCAGGTTGCCGAGGGCAGCGGAAGGGTTTTGCGCGACAACGTCTGGGGTACCCTCGAAGATGATGCCATGCGCCGGGATTTCACCGTAAATTCACTCTACTACGGTATCGAAGACTACGCGATTCGGGATTTTGCGGGCGGAGTCGCGGATATAGAAGCACGGCAGCTGCGGCTGATTGGCGACCCCGAGCAGCGTTATCGCGAAGACCCGGTAAGGATGTTGCGGGCTGCAAGGTTTGCCGCCAAGCTGGATTTCGAAGTCGAGGCGGAAACCGCGGCACCCATAGAAGGACTGGCCAATCTGCTCGACAATATTCCCGGTGCGCGCTTGTTTGATGAGTTTGGCAAACTGTTTCAGTCTGGTCATGCGTTTGCATCATGGCAGCAGTTGCAGAAATTCGATCTGACCCGGCACCTCTTCCCGCTGACGGCCATGTGGCTGAATAACGACCCGCAGGGCCTGCGTACATGTTTTATTGAACAGGCTTTGCGTAACACCGATGAGCGGGTCGCCGCGGACAAGCCGATTACACCGATGTTCTTGTTTGCGGTTTTTCTGTGGGGGCCGGTTGCGGGTCGCGCCCGGCAGCTCATGGAAGAAGAAAGCATGCCCGAAGTACAGTCGCTGGTTACTGCCGGTGCTGAATTGACGGCCATGCAATGCCAGCGTATCGCCGTGCCCAAGCGGTTTTCCTTTCCGATGCGGGAAATCATGCAGATGCAGCCGCGGTTTAACCGGCGCAAAGGCAAGCGGGCCATGACTTTGCTGGGCCACCGGCGCTTTCGTGCCGCCTACGACCTGTATGCGCTGCGGGCATTGCTTGGTGAGGTCAGCGATGAGGATCTGGCCTGGTGGACTGACGCGCAGCAAGGCTCTGAAGCTGAACAGAAAAAAATATTTGCCGCCGGCAAACAGCGCCCGGCGGGCCGGCGCCGGCGGCGCAAAACCGGCAATAACTAGCGACAGGGCTGCGCAGTGGAAAAGACAGTCTGGGCACCGGCCTACATTGGTATTGGCAGCAATCTGCAGGACCCCGCCGCGCAGGTTGGCCGAGCCTGCGAAGCCCTGCGCAACATCCCGCACACCCGTCTGATGGCGGTATCGCGCCGCTATGCCAATCCGCCGATGGGCCCGCAGGATCAGCCTGACTACGTGAATGCAGTGGCGGCGGTACTGACACAGCTGCCGCCGCAGCAGTTGCTGGCCGAATTGCAGCGTCTTGAGGCCAGCCTGGGTCGGGTGCGAACAGCGGGCGATCGCTGGGGGCCGCGGGTTATCGATCTGGATTTGTTGCTGCAGGGCCTGAGCCGGGAACAAACCGACAAATTGAGCCTGCCGCATCCGGGCATTTCGCAACGAAATTTTGTATTGTTTCCGCTGTGCGACATAGCGCCGGAATTGCTGGTGCCCGGACAGGGCAGGGTGCGGAATCTGGCAGCAGCCGCTGATGGCGAAGCTTTGCGGGCCATTGATCCCCATTGCGGGTAGCGGCAGGACAACAGCAATAAACAGAATAATGACTAAAACATGGCGAATTCCCGGTATATAGCGATTGAAGGACCGATCGGCGTAGGCAAGACCAGTCTGGCACAGCGGCTTGCCACCGAGCTCGACGGGGAACTGATTCTGGAGCAGGCCGGCGCTAATCCTTTCCTGGAGCGCTTTTATACTGATCCGCGCGGCGCGGCATTGCCCGCGCAATTGTTTTTCCTGTTTCAGCGCGCCCGGCAGCTTGATGAACTGGCGCAGGCAGATCTGTTCAGCGAATTGCGCGTTGCAGACTTTCTGATGGAAAAAGACCGGTTGTTTGCACGTATTACGCTGGATCGCGACGAACTCGATCTGTACGAAAAAATCTATGCGGCGACGGAGATAAAGGCACCGGTACCCGATCTGGTGGTCTATTTGCAGGCGCCGGTGGACACATTACTGTTCCGTATCGCCCAGCGGGGCATCGCCTATGAACAGGGTATTGGTCGCCGCTACCTGGAACGGCTTACCGACGCCTATTCACAGTTTTTTCATCAGTACGATGATTCGCCCCTGTTGATCGTCAATGCGGCGACCATTGACCCGGTCAATAATGAGCATCATTTTCAGATGCTGCTGGAAGAGATAAACGGCGCTCGCAGCGGCCGCCAGTTCTTCAATCCCCTGGTATCGGCTTTCGCCTGATACCCGGGCGACTCTGCTAGAGTTACTCCTATGTATTCACAACTTCAGCAACGCGGCATGGACCGTCCGCCGGTCAATGTATCGACTCTGCGGCAGATGAAAGCAGACCGTAAGCCGATCGCCTGCCTGACAGCTTACGACGCCAGTTTCGCCTGGCTGGTCGATCAGGCCGGTACCGACCTGGTGCTGGTGGGTGACTCGCTCGGCATGGTTGTGCAGGGCCATGACACCACGGTGCCGGTGACGGTTGATGACATGATTTATCACTCCCACCTGGTAGCGCGCGGATTGTCGCGGGCTTTTCTGGTCGCAGACATGCCGTTTATGAGTTACACCAGTCCGCAACAGGCACTGGAGAACTCGGTGCGCCTGATGCAGGAAGGCGCCGCCATGATGGTCAAACTGGAAGGCGGCTCCAGTCAGGTCGGTATCGTTGAATACCTGGCACTGCATGACATACCGGTGTGTGCGCACCTCGGTCTGAAACCGCAGTCGGTGCACAAAATTGGCGGCTTTAAGGTGCAGGGTCGGGACACTGAGCAGGCGCGCCGGATGGTGGCGGATGCGCGCGCCCTGCAGGAGGCCGGTGCCGATATTGTGTTGCTGGAATGTGTGCCCAATGAAGTCGGTCGCGAAGTTGCGGAATCCCTCGATGTGCCGGTTATCGGTATAGGCGCGGGCCCTGACGTGGACGGCCAGATACTTGTGCTTTACGACATTCTCGGAATTACGCAGGGACGCATGCCGCGTTTTGTGCACAACTATATGCACGAAGCCGGCGATATTGCCGGTGCCATTGCCGCCTACGTGGCGGCGGTAAAAAGCGGCGCCTATCCGGCTCCCGAAAACTGCTTCTCCTGACACTGCCGTGCAGCTGATCAAAACCGTCGCCGAGATGCGTGAACTGGTGGATGCCTGGCGCGAGGCGGGCGATACCGTTGCGCTGGTGCCAACCATGGGCAACCTGCATGCCGGGCATATGAGCCTGGTCAGCATGGCCGCCGAGCACGCCGAACATGTTGTAGTCAGCGTGTTTGTCAATCCGACCCAGTTTGGGCCCGGTGAGGACTATGCAGAATATCCGCG
>JAUIEY010000204.1 GCA_030429685.1 Gammaproteobacteria bacterium | reverse complement strand
CAGACTGTGCGCTTCATCCACCATCAGCCACGCACGGTGCCGCCTGGCAACAATTGCCGTGGCAGCGATGTCGCAGACACTGCCGTCCATGCTGAAGGTGCCGTCGCTGACCACCAGTTTGCGCCCGGCCCGGCCGCGCTGCTCTGCCAGTTTGTTGTCGAGATCCTGCAAATCCCGGTGCGCATAGCGGCGAAACCGAGCGCCGCTGAGCAGGCCGCCGTCGAGCAGCGAGGCGTGATTGAGACGGTCTTCGAATACCGCATCGCCTTTGCCAAGCAGCGCATTGATGGTGCCGACATTGGCGGCATAGCCGCTGGCATAGAGCAGGCAGCGCGGGCGGCCGGTAAATTCTGCCAGTGCTTCTTCAAGTTCGTGATGGGCGGCAGTATGGCCGCATATCAGGTGCGAAGACCCGCTGCCGGCTCCCCAACGGTCGATCCCGGCCTTGAATGCAGCGCGCACGCGCGCGTCGTTGGCGAGTCCGAGATAGTCATTGCTGCAGAAATTGAGCAGCCTGCGGCCGGCCACGGCTATTTCGCGGCCCTGTGCCGAGTCCACAGTCAGCCGCCGCCGGTAAAGATCGTCGGACCGCCGCTGCTGCAGCTGCTGATGAAGATTGTCGAAATCGGCCAACTGGACGTTCTGATAGTTGTTTTTGGAATAGTCGGCATGCCGACGGGACTGGAGCGGAATTATAGGCCTGAAAGAGGCCGGCGGCTGCCCCTGTCCGGTAAATGGTCAGAGGGCACTTAATAATAAGGCTCAATTTCCACGTTGCCCCTGTGTGCCGCAGAATACGCCCCCGGGGAAAGCCCCGTGCGCGGTTCAGGCCGTGCAGCCCGGTACACAACAATCGAATCAGCAGAGGAACAGCATGTCAGACAACAACCGGAACATCCCGCTTTACACAGCGGGGGGTATGCAGATGTCGTGTCAGGCCGTGAACGGCAAGACAAAAGAAGAGGCCATCGAGATACGCAAGCAGACGCTGGCGAAGATTCGTACCTATGTGTCCGTCAACAAAATGTTCGTGCAGTTCTACAACGGCAGCAATGTGGGGGTTATGGTGTTGCCGGAATATATTCTCAGCGGTTTTCTGCTGGGCGAGTCTCATGCGGAATGGCACCATAAGGCCTGCATCGAGTATGACGGTTTCGAGTATGAGGAGCTGGGCAGCATTGCGCAGGACAACGATTTGTATCTGGCGGGTAATGTCTATGAGATTGACCCGAACTTCCCCGATCTGTATTTCCAGACCTGTTTCATTATTGCGCCGAATGGCAATGTTGAGTTGCGCTATCGTCGCATGACGTCATCCTTTGAGTTGACCCCGCATGACATTCTCGACAAGTACCTGGATGTTTATGGCATAGAGGGGTTGTTCCCCGTGCTCGAAACGCCTTACGGCCGGCTGGGCTGTATTGCCTCGGAGGAAATCATGTGGCCGGAACTGGTGCGCGCCATGTGCCTGCGCGGCACCGAGGTTTTGCTGCACCCGACCAGTGAACCGGGCAGCGACAAAGGCAATGACCGGCAGATAGCCCGCCGCGCCCGCGCCATTGAGAACCATATTTATATAGTTGCGGCGAATACCGCCACTATAGACGGCATGCCGATCCCGGCCTATACCTGCAGCGCGCATTCCTGCGTGATGGATTTCAAGGGTGACATCATGGCTGAAGCCGCGCAGGGCGGCGAAAGTATGCTCGCGCATGCCATTCTCGATATCGATTTCCTGCGCGCCCGCCGGCGTCAGGGCGGTATGTTCAATCATTACTCGCGGCAGCTCACCGATGTGTATGCAATGATGTACGAGCAGCACCCCATGCAAACCGGCAACTCGCTGCTGAAAGACGGCGAAATTCTGCCGCATCCGGACAAAAACTGGTTCCGGGCTCGCCAGGAAAACCTGCTGGAGCGTTTAACCAAGAAAGGCGTATTGTAACCGCGCGGTTCGGCCGCGTTGCGACTTACCAGAACATCGCGGATGGTGTATTTTCTGCTGTCTGCCCGGTTTTAATGACGGATTGGAGTTCTAGCGCATGACCCTGACCACCACTCGGCGCAATTTTGTCGGTGCCAGCGGCGCCATCGCCCTGTCGCTCAAGTACGGTGCCATTGGTGCCGCCACCGGCGACGGTGCCTATCATCGCTGGGAAGACATCATGCGCAACAAGTGGACCTGGGACCGCGTAGTGCGCGGCAGTCGCGGTCTCAACTGCACCGGCCATTGTGCGTTCAATATTTTCGTCAAGAATGGCATTGTCTGGCGCGAAGAGCAGCAGGGGGAATACGGGCATCAGGGTGACGACACGCCTGACTTCGGGCCGCGCGGCTGTCAGAAGGGCCTGCGCCAGCATAAGCACATGTACGGTAAACAGCGTGTGCTGTATCCGATGCGCCGCATCGGCGAGCGTGGCGAAGGCAAATGGGAGCGGATCAGCTGGGACACAGCGCTGACACAGGTCGCTGACAAGTTCATTGATATTGCGGTTGAGGATGGCCCCGAGGCGATCACTTTTGCCATGGGTACGGCAATGATCCTCAAGCGCGCCGGCTTTGCCGGACTGTTTCGCTTTGCCAATATTACCGGCTGCGTCATTCCTGAAACTTTTGCCGGTGTCGGCGATCTGCCGGTAGGCGCCAACATGACGCTGGGCATGCCGCTACCAGGCGACAGCATGCCGGCAGTTTTCAAATCAAAAACCTGCCTGATCTGGGCCTGCAACCCGGCTGCCACGCGTATTCCCGATGCACATTTTTTCTGGGAAGCGCGCTATAACGGCACCGAGGTGATCTGCATATCGCCCGACTTCAGTCCCACCGCGGTGCGTTCGTCCAAATGGGTCAACCCCAAGCCAGGCACCGATGCTGCCCTGGCACTGGGCATGGTGCATACCATGGTTGCTGAGGACCTGATTGACTGGGATTACGTGCGCGAACAAACCGATATGCCGTTCCTCGTCAGGGTGAGCGACCAGAAGTTTCTGCGCGAGTCCGATCTGGTGGCAGGCGGCAAGGATGATGGCTTTTATTTCTGGGATACAGCCAGCGATTCCCTGCAGGCTGCGCCGGGCACCGGCTTTGTCAGCCCCTTTGCGCCGCCGCAGCCCGATGCGGAGAAAAAATCGCTGCTGCTGGGCGATCTGCAGCCGGCTGCAACCGGCAGCTGGACGGTGGACACAGTTGACGGGCCGGTGGAAGTCACCACGGTATTTGAGTTTCTGAAAAAAGAGCTGGAGAACTACACACCGGAAAAAGTATCCGCCATTACCGGCGTCAGCGCCGAAGTTATTCGCTACGTCGGCCGCACATTTGCCACCAACGGTCCGGGCATGATTTTTGCCGGTTACCGTGCCAACAAGTGGCTGCATGGTGACCTGAATTTGCGCGCCTGGCTGTTGATGTGTGCGCTGACGGGTAACACCGGACGTGAAGGCGGCGGCGTGCAGACTACGCAGCTGGCGCGTTCCGAGGGCACTTTCGCGTATGTATTCGCAGGTCTGGGTCCGCGGCTGCGGATAGCAGCCATCGCCGTGTGGGACTATGCCAAAAGCAATGGCCGGGCGCAGAACGAACGAATTTACGGCAAGGAATTTGCCGATCACCTGGACCACCACTATGAGCAGGCCAAACAGAATCGCTGGCTGCCTGACTATGCGGCCAAACCCTGGCGTATGGCCATCATGGCCGGCCACAACCCGGCCAACTGGCGGGCGGGCGGCGAAACCTGGCGGGAATCAGCGCTGGCCCAGGTCGAGCTGATGGTAGCGATGACGCCGGACATGTCGGCCACGGCGTTG
>JAUIEY010000203.1 GCA_030429685.1 Gammaproteobacteria bacterium | reverse complement strand
CTGCAGGCAAGAGGGATGAGCTGTATGGACGGCTGCGGGAGCATGGCGTCTTTGCGCGCCGGTATTTCTATCCGCTGATTTCCGACCTGCCCATGTACAGCCATCTGCCGTCGGCTCGTCCGGAAAATCTGCCAATAGCACGGCAAATATCCGAACGGGTACTGTGTTTGCCATTGTTCCCTGATCTGGCCGCAGAGGAGCAACAGCGCGTCGCCGACATTATTGCTGAGCAGACTGCGGAATAAGGCGGGCGGATGGCAACCTTAGCTGTCGTTCCTTCATTGCCGGTGCACTTTACCGCGCCGGACGAAGTATTGCTGACCCACAAGTTTGTTGACGGCATGACCCGCTATGCCAGTCTATGGGACGGCCCGGTAATCAGTGTGATGCATCCGCATACGGGTATGTCCACCGGTAATCTCGACGATGCGGTGTTTAAGCGCGATCAATTGCCTTTTGAAGTCCGCAGCGCACCATTCGGTGAGGCGGCTTTGTTTGCCGCGCTGGCCGATGCCGATGTTGTCATGCTGGGTGGTGACCATCGATTGAATTCGCTGACCCGCTGGTGTCATAGCCGTGGCAAAAAAACTGTCTTTGTAACGGAGTACACCCTGCAGACACGCCTGCAGATCGTAAATGCAGAACAACGCAATCCGCTTATTAAAATGCGGAAATATATCTGGGAGTGGCAGCAGGAACGCCGCAACCGGCAGGCTGTGGCAGCAGCCGATGCCGTGCAATGTAACGGGACACCAACATACGAAGCCTATCGCCGGCTGAATGACAATACGCTGTTGTTTTTTGACAGCCGGGTATCAGCCGACATGCTGGTGCAGCCTGACGAACTTGCCGAGCGGCAGGCGCTGCTGCGCAACGCCGCGCCACTGCGGCTCGCCTACTCGGGACGTCTGAACGCCATGAAAGGTGCGGATGATGTCATTGAGGTTGCCCGCCACCTGCTCGCTGCGCGACAGCCCTTCCGGCTGGATGTTTTCGGTGACGGCCCGCTGCGGCCGGCCATGCAACAGAAAATAAAGGACTACAAGCTGGAGCAGCAGGTCCGGCTGCATGGCGTGGTCGACTATGCCACCGAGCTGCTGCCGCATATCAGAAACAATGTGGACCTGTTTATCTGCTGCCATCGTCAGGGCGACCCTTCCTGCACCTACCTGGAAACCCTGGCGTGCGGCGTGCCGGTTGCCGGTTATGCCAATGAAGCGCTGTCCGGGATGCTGGCTTACTCGCCCGCTGGCTGGGTTACACCGATGCAGCAGCCGGAGCAGCTGGCGCAGCAAATAGTAGCTCTGGCCGGCCGACCGGAGCAGCTGGTTGCGGCCGGCAGCGCCGCCCTGACTTTCGCCCGCGAACATACTTTCGAACATGAATTCAGTGCCCGCATCAACCAGATCAGCAGGTTGCTTGAGCATGGATGAAATGCTGCAGAAAAATCCCGACATGATTGGTCACCATGCGCGCTCCGCTTCCATGCCCGGTGTGGCCACTGGCAGCGGTGCGCCATTTATTTTTGTTACGCACCGGGACGGGGATACCCGCGTCAGTGGCAGCAGCAGTGGATTCGCAGGGCACCGCATGTGGCTCGCCGATGACCAGCAGCCACACGGTCTGTTTGCCAACTGGCGCTGGGATGGTCATTGCCTGACAGCCGAAGTAGACCCGCTCGGCTATTTCAGCCTGTTTGTATATGTGGGTGAGGGGCAAATCGGTATTTCACCGTCAATCCTGCAATTGCTTGCCAATGGTGCCGATCCGCATCCCGACGCGGTGGCTCTGGCGGTATTTCATCGTATCGGCTTCTTTCTGGAAAACGACACCCCGTTTACCGCAATTCGCACTCTGGCTCCCGGCGCGCGCCTGCATTGGGAAGCCGGATCGCTGCAGATTCAGGGGTGCAGGCCGGCCACGCCGACGGTTGCCGGGCTCAGTCGGGAGCAGGCTATAGAGGCTTTTATAGAATTGCCCCGCGCCAGCATCCGCCGCTTTCTTGATCATTGGGATGGCCCGATCTGCATGCCGCTTTCCGGCGGCCGCGACTCTCGCCACATACTGCTGGAAATGCTGCAGCAGGGACGCGTTCCGGATACCTGCGTTACCTTTCACCACGGTAGCGAAAATTTTAATAATGAGGTGCAGACAGCGCGAGCCATAACACACCGGGGCAGGTTGCATCACACTTTGCTTGGCCAGCCACGGCGACGGCTCCGCGACAGTGTGAGAGCTTTGCTGATGACCCAGTTGTGCGCGGATGAACACGCACAAATGATGCCGATACACGATTTTCTGCATGGCAGCCGCAACGCCAGCATAGACGGCATAGGCGGCGACATACTCACCACGCCTGATGACCTGGCGGCCGGCTTCATGGCCAAATCCCGCTACGGCGACTACACCTCTATCGCCCGGCAACTGGCGGCCGGGCACGCCGCTGTCATTTCCCGGCCCGGCCACCGGGGTGGCGCCGGAAGTATTTACTCGCTGGAGCTTGAGGAAGCTGCCATCGAGCGGATTACGGCAGCTCTGCGGGCCCATGACGGGGCACCGGATCCATATCAGTCTTTCTGGTTCTGGAACCGCACCCGGCGGGAAATTTCTTTTGTGTCCGCGGGCATCATGGGCAGTGCGGAAACCGTTTTCTGCCCCTATCTGGATCCCGCCATGGTTGAGCTGGGGCTGTCACTGCCCTGGTCGCTGACCTGTTATCAGGATCTGCATGATGAGGCCATCCGGCGGGCTTTCCCGGCCTACGCAGACATTCCGTTTGCCGGTGCGTTTCGCGAACCGCAGTTGCCGCTGCAACCGATACGTCGCGCCACGGGTCTGCTGGATGCCTGCCGGGTTCTGGCAATGCTTATGCCCGACAGGCAGGGTGGAGCCATGCGCGACCTGCTGGTGAAAGACGGCCTGCAGCGTCCGCACACCGATATTTACCGCCTGCACAATGCCATGGTGACAGACATGGATGCAGCACAGGCGGAACGACTGCTACAGGTTAGTAAATCGCTCAATGCAGCGGCTCCGAAAGGCGAGCACGTCATATCCGAAGTCTTTCCCCATGGCTAGGTTACCACTGACAGAACTGGCGGCAGAACGTCTGCAGAATTTCCGCTGCCGCCGGCGCGCCGAACGCCTGCGCGCAAAGAATATGGTCAGGCCGTTTGCAGACGATGCCCGCGACCGTTTGCTGCTGATTACCCAGCGGGAACGAATTCCGCAAAGCCAGATATTTCCATTCCACTATTATTCCGCCGCATTGCGCGACGCTTATGATGTATCCATACGCGAGGCATGTCTGGATGATTTTCTGGCAGGGCGGCGAGCCCGGCACCGGAATGCAACCGTGGTCGCGTTTCAGACACCCTATGACATCAGTGACAGGGAACTGGAGGGCTTGTTGCAGCAAATACGCCGTGACAACCCGCAAGCGCGCCTTGTTTACCTCGACTGGTCGGCACCCGCCGATTTACGCAATGCCTTGAGACTTGATCCGCACGTGGATCTTTACGTCAAAAAACACGTGCTGCGGGATCGCGGCGCATATGGCCAGACTACGCTGGGCGACACTAACCTGGCTGATCACTATGCGCGCCGGCTGCAGGTGCAGGAACAGGAATACTGTTTCCCCATACCCGCCGGCTTTATGGACAAGCTTGTCGTCGGCCCGTCCTTTGCAACGGCGCCGCTACTACTGCCTGCACTGATGCGCCCATATGACCCGGGACCACGGCGCACTATAGACCTGCATGCCCGGTTTGCGGTGGCCGGAACCGACTGGTATCAGGCCATGCGCAGCGAGGCGGCAGCGGCA
>JAUIEY010000006.1 GCA_030429685.1 Gammaproteobacteria bacterium | reverse complement strand
AGGCCGGCGTATCGGCGAGATGGGCGGCTTCGATTACATGCAGTACATGGCGCCCGGGTTGATCATGATGTCGGTGATATCCAATTCCTATGGCAACGTGGTGTCGTCATTTTTTGGTGCCAAATTCCAGGGGCACCTGCAGGAAATGATCGTCGCGCCCATGCACACCTGGGTGATTATTGCCGGGCATGTGGTCGGCGGGGTGGTGCGCGGCCTGTCGGTCGGCGCCGTGGTTACGGTGGTGGCGTTGTTTTTTACCCGGGTCGAGGTGCAGAACCCGGCCATTGCCATCAGTATCCTGGTGCTGACGTCGGTGGTGTTTTCACTGGGCGGCATGATCAATGCCATTTTTGCCAGCAAGTTCGATGACATTTCCATCATCCCGACCTTTGTACTGGGCCCGCTGACCTACCTGGGTGGTGTGTTCTACACGACTTCGCTGCTGCCGGACTTCTGGGCCAGCGTGTCGGCGTTTAATCCCATTCTCTATATGGTGAACGGTTTCCGCTACGGTGTGCTGGGCGTCTCCGACATTGACATCGGCATGGCCTACGTCGTGATTACGGTATTTCTCGTGCTGGCGTTTTCTGCCTGCTACTACATGATTTCGCGCGGTATCGGCATCCGCGAATAGCGTGGCCTGAAGGTCTTTCTTATGTGCGGTCGCTTTGCGTTTTTTTCACCGGCGGAAGCGATAACTGCGGCATTTGGTATGGGCCCGCCAGCTGAATTCACGGCTCGCTACAACATTGCGCCGTCACAAAGTGTGCATGCGATTGTGCACGACAGCGCCGGCGCGCCGGCCTGGACATCATTGCGCTGGGGTTTGGTGCCTTCCTGGGCCAAAGACCTGGCCGTCGGTAATCGCATGATCAATGCGCGGGCTGAAACGGTCGCCGGGAAACCGGCTTACCGGGCAGCGTTCAGGCGGCGGCGCTGCCTGATTCCGGCGAGCGGCTTTTACGAATGGCAAAGCAGCGGTGAGCGCGGCAAAACGCCATGGTTCATCAGCCGCGCCGACGGGCTGCCGCTGGCCATGGCCGGCATCTGGGAACACCGTGAACGCAAGCCCGGCGAGCCGGATGATGTCCCGGCTGAACTGTTCACCTGCAGTATTCTGACCACCGCGGCCAGTGATTTCATGCAGCCGCTGCATCACCGTATGCCGGTAATGCTGGAGCGGCGCGACTTTGCGGATTGGCTGGATGTCGACGCCGGCGTGCCGGCGCTGCAGGCGCAACTTGCCGCGGCAAAACCTTTGCAGCTGCAGGCCTGGGCGGTTAGCCGCGCAGTCAACAGTCCGCGCAACGACAAGCCGGAACTGGTTGCGCCACTGGACAGCAACGGCAGTTAGTTCGACGTGTTGTCAGAGCGTGGCATGACGGCGACCACCAGCGCCTGCATGCCGGCATGCACGCCGAGTGCCGCGCCGATTTCTGTCTGCCATGCGCACACTGCATCATTGATGCCTTCCTGCAGCCGCGTGCTCAGCAAAGCCGCGTCGTCGGCTTCGTTGTGACCGTGGGCAATGGCAAATTCTACCGGGCCGCCGCCGCGGTGTTTTCTGCTCACGTGCGCGGCCAGCCGGGCGGCCGGGTTGCTGCGGCCGATGAGCACACCGCTGAGCGTGATTTTGCCCGCCGCGGTGCCTTTCAGCAGCGGCGTCAGGCGCAGCCAGTCGGCCAGGTGTTTCATCCACGGACTTACCCGGCCACTGCGCACCGCGTTGCTCAGATCGGAAACCAGCGCATAAATTTTTATATTGCCCGCCTGCGCATTGACGGCCTGCACCAGCGCGTCGCCGAGCAAACCCTGTTCCGCCAGCCGCGCTGCGTGCACTGCCAGCAAGCCCTGTCCGGCTGACACATTGTGACTGTCAACGATGCGAATGCGTTCCGCGAGGTCGGTGCGCTCGGCGGCTGCCACCGTGCCCTGCCACGTGCCGCTAAGCCCTGAACTCAATGACACCGCCAGGATTTCCTTGAAATGCGTGCCGAGAAACTCAAACATGCGGCGCAGATCGCCCTGGGTCGGCTGCGAGGTGCCGGGCGTGTTCGGGTTGTTCTCCAGTTCGCGGCGGAATTCCGCCGGCGTGATGCCGGTTTTGTCGAGGTGACTTTCGGTGCCGAACTGCACCCGCAGCGGCACCATGTGAATGTCATGTTTGGTCAGCACTGCTTCGGGAATGTCGGCTGCGGAGTCGGTCATCACCACCACGTCCCGGTTGCTGCGGTTGAGAGTGCGTGCCTGACCGATCATGTCATCGGCTTTGGTCTTGCTTACCTCACCAAATTCACCGACCAGGTCAAAAATGGTTTCCGGCTCGTTGGTATGGATGTGAATTCGCAACCTGCGCCGCGAACCGGCGATGACCATGCTGTTGCCCAGCGCCTCAAGTTCCTGGCGAATTGCCGCGGCATCCAGATCGGTACCGGTCACCATGCATTCGGTGCAATAGCGGAACCGCAGGTCAGTGCTGTGTTCGTGATGCGCGCCGAAAGTTTCGCCAACCGGCGGCGGCGCTTCCGGTTGATCGCGCAGCGAACCGTGCAGCAGATAGTCGGTGCAGCCTTCGAGGATGCACACCAGTCCCCGTGCACCGGCGTCAACCACGCCGGCTTTGCGCAACTCTTCCAGTTGTTCGGTGGTGGCACCCAGTGCCGTGCGGCTGGCTTCCAGAATGGCCGGCAGCAGTTTGGCAAAGTCGCCGCAACCGCGTTTGGCTTTGGCCGCGGCAGCGGCTGCATCCAGCACCGTGACAATGGTGCCCTCGCGCGGATTGGCAAGTGCGCCGCGGGTACCAGCGGCGGCTTCCGGCATTGCTCGCGCCAGTTCTTCGGCAACGATTTTGCCCTTGTCGGCCAGATTTTCGGCAAGGCCCTGAAAAAACTGCGCCAGGATGGCGCCGGAATTGCCCTGCGCGCCGTCCAGCGCACCGTCCGCGAGGCGACTGAGTATTTCCCCGGCGGAACTGTGCGCTTCGGCGATGGCGTCACGCGCGGCCATCGCGGTTTGCGCGAGGTTATTGCCGGTATCGCCGTCCGGCACCGGAAATACATTTATTTTGTTGAGGTACTCGCGTTCGGCAATCAACCGGTCGAGGCCGGCCAGCAGACAGCGCTGCAAACGGGGGCCATCCAGATACGCTACGCCTTCCGCCATTGCTGGTGTGCCGGGGTCGCCTAGTCGCGGCTCAGCAGGTAGTCGCGGCCCTGATAATTCAGGATCACGCCCTGTTTATTGATGCTCGCAACGGTCGGCCCTTCACTGATGCGCTCGCCTTCGGTATAGCGCGAGGTGTTTATAAACACAAAGCGCTCGCTCGGATTGTCGCTGTAGACATGAATATCGAGATGCAGCGGAGTGATGCTGAGACTGCCGTCGAGCAGCGCCTCGGACACGGTCAGCATGCGCGAGCTGCTGTTCGGCCTGGCTGCGGGTTCGGCAGCCGGTGCCGGTGCGCGTGTGGCCGGCGGTGCGACCGAAGGGGCCGGCGGCGGCGCGATGGATGCCAGGCGGGCCGGTTCATCAATCGGTACTACAGACATTTCGGTTGCCAGACTGCGGTCCGGGGGGGCGACCGGCCCGGTGGCGGAGGGCGCGGGACTGCCGGCAAACCACAGCACGCCCAGCAGCGCCAGGTTCAGCCCGGCCAGCAGCGCCACCAGTGGCAGCCACAAACTGCGCCGCGATTTTTTTTGCGGCGCCTGCATGTCGGCCATGCCGGGCGCCCGATTGCGTTGCCGTTCATGTTCTGACTTGCGCAGGGCATCAAGAATAAATGACATCTCAGTTGGCCCTCACCAGTTGCGGTGTCAGCAACCGCGGCGCACCGATATCGAGATCGGAATTCATGACAATCTGGGTCTGCTGCCCGACGGTGCCGTCCACCGTCAGCCGGCGGTCAATCTGGTAGTCACGCACCCGCGCTTCGAGCTCGGTATCAAAATAATTTGCACCCCGGGCGTCAATCGGTTCGATAGGGCGGCCCTGAATCGTCGCCAGACTGTCCCGCAGCCAGGCCACATCGGGGTCGGTCATGCCCGCGGAAAAAGTTTTTTCGGTGCTGATCTGCGGCCGCCATAACAGCAGGTATTCACCAAACCAGTACTGGCTCAGGTCGGCCAGCTGCACGCGGTAGCTGCGATCGCCGATGCTGACAACGGCATCGCCGGCACCGAGGCTGGTGAGCAGTACCTGGTGTTTTGCGCCAATGGCGTCCTGCACGGTCAGTATGGCCGGCCGGTTAAGCAGGGCGATCTGCGAAATGGACCCCTGCCGGTAAAAACAGGACAGCTGATAGGCCTGTGCCTGATCGCAGGCAGTTTGCGGACCCGGCGTGTAAGTGACGTTCCAGAGCGCAAACAGGCCGGCAAAGGCGCTGGCGGTGTTGGTGAATTCCGCCTGCTCGGCCAGCAGCGCGGCGAAATCATCAATCGCTACCGTGCCGGCGGGCATTGCCGCCGTGCCGGTTGCGCCGGCGGCTGCCGCCGGGGAATTACCGCCGGCTGCCGGCGCCGGTAGTTCCGCCACCCGCGTGGTGCCGGCCGGGTCGAGCAGCCGCATGGCGGTGAACACCGCGGCGCCGATAAACAATGCTGCAACTCCCGCCACGGCGGCCACGCGCAGCGCCACTTTCCACGCCGGCTCGAAATCGGGATCCTCGCCGTACACTTCTGCTGCCGCGCGGCGCACCAGGGCCGGCGTGATCAGGGCTTCCTCGCTGGTAAAAGCGCCGAGCAAAGCACGGTCGGCAATTACATTAATAATGCGCGGCACGCCGCCGGACAGGCGAAACAGTTCGCGGCAGGCTGCCTTGCTGAATATCGGCCGCGTTGCGCCGGCCACTTTGAGGCGATGCTGGACATACACTTCAGTGTCGTCCTGACCGAGCGGCTCGAGGTGATAACGGGCGGTAATGCGTTGCGCGAGCTGGCGCAGGTCGTTGCGCGCCAGCATGGTGCGCAGTTCGGGCTGGCCGATCAGCGTAATTTGCAGCAGCTTGTGTTTGGCGGTTTCCAGATTGGTCAGCAGGCGGATCTGTTCCAGCACATCCACGGCAAAGTTCTGCGCCTCGTCAACAATCAGGATGGTGCGCCGGCCCTTGCTGTAGTTGTCCAGCAGGAAAACATTCAGCGCATCGGTCAGCGCCTTGAGGCTGCTCTTGTCTGCGGGCAGCTCAATACCGAGTTCTTCCAGTATGGCCGCCAGAAATTCTGTGGCTGACAACTGCGGGTTCAGAATCAGCGCGACATCGGCATTGTCGGGCAGGCGCTGCAGCAGACCGCGAATCAGGGTGGTTTTGCCGGTACCGACTTCACCGGTCAGCTGAATAAAGCCGCCGCTGTCCTTGATGCCATATATAAGGTGCGCGAGTGCCTCCGTGTGCCGCTCGCTCATGTAGAGGTAGCGCGGATTCGGTGTGATCGAGAACGGTTTCTCGTTAAGTCCGAAATAGCTTGTGTACATCAGCGATAACGTGCGGCTGCGGGCATTGCTCATTCTAGCCCAACTTCCTGTCGCGGGTTGCGCAGCCGCCGCCGGGCGGGCGGCCGCAAAGCGGTTCCGGGACGAACTGGAAACGACCTGGAATTGACCTGGCGATGACCTAGAGACGGCGGCTGACCATGTAGTCAGCGATTTCCCGCAACGGTTCGGCAGCAGGGCCCAGGCTCTCAATTTCGTGCAGGGCAGTGTGCAGCAGTTCGCGGCTTTTTTGTTTGGCGGCATCAATGCCGAACAGTGCCGGCCACGTGGCTTTGTCGCGCTGGATGTCGGCTCCCTGTTGCTTGCCGATGACTTCGGTTGCGCCTTCTATGTCGAGTATGTCGTCGCGAATCTGGAAAGCCAGGCCGAGGTTGTCTATGTAGCGCCGCAGCTTTGCCATGGTCGCCGCATCCGCGGCGGCGACATGGGCGCCGGCGAGCACGCTGGCCTCCAGCAGGCAACCGGTTTTGAGTTTATACATGTGTTCAAGCTGCTGCGCGTTCAGTTGCTGCCCCTCGGAACTGAGATCAATGGACTGACCCCCGGTCATGCCGAGTGAACCGCAGGCGTCGGCGAGCAGACGGATCAGCGCAAGCCGGGTTGCATCCGCTACCTGCAAATCGGCATCCGCGGCCAGCACATTGAATGCCAGCGGTTGCATGGCATCGGCAGCGAGTATGGCGGTGGCCTCATCGAATGCCTTGTGGGTAGTGGGTCGGCCACGGCGCAGGTCATCATCGTCCATGGCGGGCAGGTCATCATGGACCAGTGAAAAAGCATGCATCAGTTCTATCGCCGCAGCCGGGGCATCTAGTCTTGTCACCGGTGCGCCCAGCGACAAACCCGTCGCGTAAACAAGTAACGGCCGAATACGTTTGCCGCCGCCCAGCACAGCGTAGCGCATGGCCTCATGCAGACCCCGCGGCGGCTGGTCGGCAGCCGGCAGCACCGCGTCGAGTTTGGCCTCGACCCGTGCTATCCATGCCCGGGTAGTGTCCGCAAGATTGGTGTCGGCGAGATTCATGTTGTGCTCGTTCTATAATGCCCGCTTTAAGCAGACCAACGTTACGCAGGGGTGAACATCATATGCAGGCTGGCGCCATTGCGCACCCCAATGTTGCGCTGATCAAGTACTGGGGTAAACGCGACACCGCAAAAAACCTGCCGGCCACCGGCTCTCTATCACTGACTCTGGACGGGCTGGCCACACGCACGCGCGTGCGATTTGGTGCTGACCTGCCGGCCGACAGTGTCACTGTGAACGGTATGCCCGACCCGCGCGCCGCGCAGCGGGCAACGTATTGCCTGGACCGGCTGCGGGCGCTTGCCGGGGTGACCTCGTATGCGCAGGTTGAAACCAGCAATGATTTTCCCACCGGTGCCGGGCTGGCTTCATCGGCCTCGGGTTACGCGGCACTGGTGCGAGCGGCAGCGGCAGCGCTGGGCATCGAAGGCCATGCGGCTGAACTGGCCAATATTGCCCGTACGGGCTCCGGTTCCGCGCCGCGTTCGCTCTATGACGGCATCGTGCTGCTGGAAAATGTTGCTGACGGCATTGCCTGCCGCTCGCTGCGCGCACCGGATGAATGGCCGCTCCATGTAGTGGTGGCGGTGACTTCAACCGCTGCCAAGGCGGTGGGTTCCACCGCGGGCATGGAACGCAGCCGGCTGACGTCACCGTGTTATGCAGGCTGGCTCGATACCCATCCGGCCGATCTGCAAACCGCGCTGGAGTGTGTGGAGCAGCGCGATTTCGAGCGGATCGCTGTTGTCAGCGAACACAGCTGCCTGAAAATGCATGCGCTGGCGATGAGTTCGCAACCCCCGCTGGTCTACTGGAACGCGGCCACCATGGCGGCGATGCAGGTGGTGCGGGACTTGCGTGCCGCGGGCACGCCGGTGTTTTTCACCATTGACGCCGGTCCGCAGCTAAAGGCGGTGTGCCTGCCGGAAGCGGTGGCTGACGTGCGGGCCGCGCTGGCCGCTGTGCCCGGTGTGTTGCAACTGCTGGAGTGCCGACTCGGTCGGGGCGCCCGGGTGACTGCTGCATGACCGAGCGGGTCGCATCGGCACCCGGCAAACTGCTTATCGCCGGCGAGTATGCGGTGCTGGCAGGCGGTCCGGCGCTTGCCGTGGCCGCCGGCTGTCGCGCGGTTGCCAGACTGAACACTGCGGCCGGACGCAACCAACTGCATGTTGCCAACAACGACACGACATTCGGTTTCGAGCTGTCCGGCGATGCATTGCGTTGGCACCATGATCCGGACGTGCAGGGTAGTTTGCTGGCCGCCGCAGTAAAAATTTTCGGTTCACAGTTGCGCGAACTGGAACCGTTCAGCCTGCATTTGTGCACCCGCGAGTTTTATGCCGGTACTACCAAACAGGGCCTGGGTTCCAGTGCCGCCCTGGCGGTGGCGCTGAGCGGCTGCCTGCAGCAGGCGCTGGGGCAACCTGCCGACGTGCAAACGGCGCTGGCTGTGCACCGGCATTTTCAGGGGGGCAGCGGCAGCGGGATCGACGTGCAGACCAGTTATCACGGCGGCTTTGTCGCCAGCACTGACGGCGCTGTGCGGTCGTGTCGCTGGCCGGCCGGCGTGCAGCTGGTGCCGGTCTGGACCGGCGTGGCCGCATCAACCCCCGCGATGCTGCAGCAGTTGGCGCAATTCGCCGCGGCACAGCCACCGATTTACGACCGGCAGCAAGCCCGGCTGGCCGAACGGTCTGCGGTTGTATTGCAGGCATGCGATGCGGATGACAGCGAGGCATTGCTGGCCGCGCTGGCTGAGGTTGCAGCCGGCCTGCGCGAATTTGCCGCTGCCACCGGATTGGAAATCTGGTCGCCGGAGCACCTGCAGCTGGCGGAGCTGGCCGCGCAGGCGGGCGTTGTCTATAAACCGTCCGGTGCGGGCGGTGGTGATTTCGGTGTGGCGGTCAGCGCGGATGAGGCCCGGCTAAGCCGGTTCCGCCAAGCGGTCACTTCCGCCGGTTTTGTCGAGGGCAATTTCACCGTTGGCGTACCGGGTCTGACAATCGTCTAGATACGCGCTGCCAGCGCCGCCGGTTTTCGCTATATTGGGTGCCGATGAAGGCTGGCCCGATAACTTTTTCGCGTAGCGTCGCCGCACGGTTGTGCGGTGTGTTGCTGTTGGCCTTTGTCGCATTGCTGACGCATGAGCTTGAGGCTGACCATGGCGATGCCGGGCAGGAATGTGTCGCCTGCATAGCGCTTGACCGGCTGCACGATGTTGCGCTTGATGACAGCGCCCCGCAGGCCCTCAGTGTTGAGCATGCAGAACCGCGCCGGGTTGAGCACTTTCCGGCCGTACCTCCGAACATCGCATTCCCGGTTTCCCGGGGCCCGCCAGCCATTGCCTGATTGATTGAGAGGGCGTGACACCAGGTCAAAGGCGTCACGCCGCCCGCAATGCACTGTCAGCTATGGTTTAAATAATGAATGTTTATTGTTGTTCGAAGAGTCGGTGCGGCCCGCTAGCTGCCGCAACCGCGGTATTTGTCACTTTTTCAGTATCTGCCGGCGAACAACGTCAGCTGGATGCCCACGAGCACGGCGTGGCTACCGTGAATATGGCTCTGGAGGACGATACGCTGTTTGTGGAGCTGGAAACGCCGGCCATGAACATCGTCGGTTTCGAGCATCCGCCGCGTACCGCCGAGCAGCAGCAGGCGATTGCCGCGGCCATACAGACGCTCGAAACGGACCCGTCGATGTTTGTGCCGAATGCCGCGGCACAGTGCACGTTGCTTGCGGCCGATGCGCAACATAGCAGCGACGCGGCCGGTACCGACGATCACGCGGACGGTGACCACGACGAGCATGCCGATCAAGACGAGCATGAAGAACATGCCGATCATGACGAGCATGAAGAACATGCCGAGCACGATGACAATGACGCCGGCGGGCACGCCGAATTTGTCGGCCAGTATCGGTTCAGCTGCCGCCAGCCCGCGCAGCTGACCAGCATCCGTGTTGGCCTGTTTACGGCCTTTGCGCTCACCGAAGAAGTTGAGGTGAGTTTCCTCGGTCCCGATGTACAGACTTTCATGGAGCTCGACGCCGGGCAACCCGTGTTGCGGGTGGATCGCTGAAACCCATGGTTGCCGATCCCCAACCGGACAATCGCGCCCCGACCGTGGTCGGGATCCGCGACCTGTTGTTTGCCTGGCCTGGCCAGCCACCGGTGCTGGATATAGCTGAGCTGAATATCGCTCGCGGCGAGCGGGTTTTTCTGGCCGGTCCGAGTGGCAGCGGCAAAAGCACTTTGCTGGGGCTGATTGGCGGGGTATTAACAGCAGACTCGGGCAGCATCACTGTCCTGAATCAGGAGCTGGCTGCCCTGAGTGTGGCGCAGCGGGACCGCTATCGTGCCGACTATGTCGGTTTCGTGTTTCAGCTGTTCAATCTGCTGCCGTTTCTGAGCGTCGTCGACAACGTGTTGTTGCCGTGCCGTTTTTCCGCCCGACGGCATGAACGTGCGGCTGCGCGCTCCGGAACCGTGGATGACGAGGCCCGCCGGCTGTTGAGTCACCTGGACGTCACCGCGGACCTGATGGCACGCAAGGTCACCGAGTTGAGTATCGGGCAGCAGCAGCGGGTTGCGGCTGCCCGGGCGCTGATCGGTGCACCGGAACTGCTGATTGCGGATGAACCGACATCGGCCCTCGATCATGATTTGCGCGAACGCTTTATTCACCTGCTGCTGGACGAATGCGCAGCGGCAGAATCTGCGGTGCTGTTTGTCAGCCATGACATGTCACTCGGGTCGTTGTTTGACCGGCAGCTCGCACTCACCGAAATAAACCGAGCAGGGCATCACAATGGGTAGTTTGTCGATCATTGGCAGCCTGGCGCACAAGAGTCTGCGCAACCGTGCCTCGACGGCGTTGCTGACGGTGCTGTCCATAGCGATCAGCATTGCGTTGCTGATTGGTGTCGAGCGCATCCGCACGGAAGCTCGCAGCAGTTTTGCCAGTACTATTTCGGGCACCGATTTAATCGTGGGAGCCAGGGGCGGCGATATCAATTTGCTGCTTTACTCGGTGTTTCGTATCGGCAATGCGACCAACAACATAAGCTGGGAGAGTTATCAGGACATCACCTCCCGGCCGGTGGTCGAGTGGGCCATTCCCATATCACTGGGTGATTCACATCGGGGTTTCCGGGTGATGGGCACCAACCAGGACTATTTCCGGTTCTATAAATATTCTCGCACCCGAACGCTGGAGTTTATCGCCGGTGAGCCGTTTGACGGCGTATTCGACGCCGTGCTCGGAGCTGATGTGGCTGCCGAGCTTGACTACGCCATCGGCGACAAAATTGTCATAGCGCATGGGGCCGGTTCTACCAGCTTTGTCGAGCACGACGACAAGCCCTTTATCGTTACCGGCATTCTCAAAAAGACCGGCACTCCTGTTGATCGCACTGTCCACGTCACGCTGGAAGGAATCGAAGCCATCCATATTGACTGGCAGAGCGGGATGCGGCTGCCGGGGCAATCGGTTTCAGCGCAACAGGCGCTGCAGATGGAGTTACAGCCGGAGGCCATTACCGCATTCCTGCTTGGCCTGAAATCGCGCGTTGCCGCCTTTGGCCTGCTCCGGGACATCAACGAATACAAAGAGGAGCCGCTGCTGGCGATTATTCCCGGGGTAACGTTGCAGCAACTCTGGGAACTTATCCGCGTGGTTGAAATCACACTACTGGCAGTCAGTATTTGTGTCGTGATTGCCGGTCTGATCGGCATGCTTTCCGCGATACTGACCAGTCTGAATGAGCGGCGCCGGGAAATGGCCATACTGCGGGCCATTGGCGCACGGCCCTGGCACGTGCTGCTGTTGCTGGTGACCGAGAGTGCATTACTGGCGGCGGCCGGTGCGCTGGCGGGCATGGCCCTGATTATCGGCCTGACAGCGGTGGCTGCGCCCATGCTGGAGCAGCGCTTCGGAATATTTGTCGAGGTCCAGTGGCCGGGCGCTTTTGAATGGTTAATTGCTTTAGTGGTGGTTGCGGCAGCAATTGTTGTCAGTCTCTGGCCGGCATGGCGAGCCTATCGGAATGCGCTGGCTGACGGACTGACCATCCGTGTATAGGAGTAAGAGATGTATCGTTTAATGATTCGGCAACTTGCGGCAGTGCTGGTGCTTGGCAGTATTGCAGCCCCGGCATATAGCCAGGAGCCGGAGCTGTTGATGTGGGATGCGATGGTTGCGCAAAAGGAGCTGCCACGTAAATCCGGTTTGCGTAGTCCTGATGAAACTGCCTCAATGTTGCATGATGAGGAAATGCTGGGCGGTTGGGATTACACTCGGCCTGTCGAAGCTCTGGACGGCAAATTCGTCAAACTGCCCGGCTTTATTGTGCCGCTCGAGTCGGACGAGGGCGGTATGCTGAGCGAATTTTTGCTGGTGCCCTATTTTGGCGCCTGTATACACGTGCCGCCGCCGCCGCCGAACCAGATTGTCTATGTCACGCTTGACGAACCCTATGAGCTGACCAACACCTGGGATCCATACTGGATCATCGGCGAGATGCAGGTTAAACCCTATTTCGGTCAGGTAGCCGATTCGGTGTACCGGCTTGCCGCGCAGCGCGTGGAAAAATACGAGGAATGATTGCGGCGGTGGCGCCGGTCGCCGCGGACTTCAGTCCACAAAGCGATAGTATTCGATGCCCTTGTCCTGAAACTGGGCGCCGCTGGCTGCACCCACGCGTTCGACGATGAACTCATCGCGGGGCTGGTAGTCCAGATCGGCCGTGCTGCCGGCATGCAACAGCCGGTACTGCTCTTCGCTCAGTTCAATTGCGCCGGCCATTGCGCCGGCCATATCAATGCGGGCCGCCGCCTGTTCCCAGCCCGGGACCAGCACAACCGGCATGGCCTCGGCCGCATCACCGCTGCCGTAGCCGAACAACAGGATTTCCTTGCCGGCCAGTTGCAGAGATTCATTGGCCGCCTGTTCCAGGCCGGCCGCGAACCAGGCTGGCAGCGCGCCAGTGTATAGATTGCCGAGTTCTACCATGGTCGAGCAGCCGAGGCGCATTTTGTCGCGGATGATTTCGTTGTAGGCAGGGTCGTTGCGAAAACTGCGCAGTACTTTGCTGACCAGCGGGAAAGCGTTCTCGGCGATGCGCTCCTGCACGCCGAATTCGCTGAGCTGCGGCCGGTTCTGAATTTCTCCGCGCAGTGCATCGAAGTCCACACCCGCCGCTGCGGCGTAGCCGCGCAATTCATCGGCATGCTCCTCACCTTCCAGGCTGAACAGCCAGGCCATGCCCCAGCCATTCTCCGGCATGCGTTTGAACGGACGATGCATGAACACCGCGCTGAGTTCGCGCATGTAGCAGTTGCCATCCAGGTTGCGCCGCCCATACATGTCATCCAGTGCGGCCAGCAATTCGTCAACATAACAGGATGCAGAGTAGCGGCCGTTGAACACCGGGATATTGGTGCAGGCATAGGTACGGCCATCGCCGTTGGTATATTGAATCGGTTTGCGGAAGTCGACCACGCGATAGTCTGACGCATTGCCTGCATGGCGCAGGTCTATGGTTGCGATAGCCGGATCGGCTTCCAGCAGTATTGCGACTGCACCGGAACCCTGGGTCGGTTCGCCGCTGCTGCCTTGTTCGTAAAGTGCGATGTCGGAACAGACGACGATGGCTTTGGCATTCTGCCCGTCGGTCTGCAAAAAGCGCAGCGCGTTCTTGATCGCGTAGACGCCGCCGAGGCAGGCATGTTTGAACTCCGGAACCTCGCAGTTGCGGGATATCGGTGCCTTGCCCTGCTGCCGGAGCGCGTCGTCCACCATGCCTTTGACAATGATGGCACCGGCGGAATTGTCGGTGCTGGATTCAGTTCCCAGGCCGAGAAAGCGCACCTGCGAGGTATCCACGTCGTAGCGCTCCACCAGCTTGAGGATGGCGTTTGCCGCCATGGTGTAGACGCCCTGCCGGGGGCCGGGCAGACGAAATCCGCTGCCGACCACATCCCTGACTTTGTTGCGGTCTGCGCCGCTCCAGTCACACCAGGTCTGCAGGTCAACGCGAAATGGCGGCACATACACCGCCATACCGCTGATACCGATAGAGGTCTTGCTCATGCTGGCAAAAGATTTATTCGCTCACCGTGATGGTGATGATATCTGAAGCCAGCGGCGGCTGGTGGGGGACATGATTGCCGTCGCCCAGCAGCAGTTGCAGCGTGTGACTGCCCGGGGCGAGTTCGAGCGTGGTTTCCGTCTGACCTTTGCCGAAATGCACGTGCTGCGCATCTGCCGGTATGGGCTGGTCCAGCGGCGGCAGCCCGGTGTCAATCAGCAGGTGGTGGTGGCCGGTATTCGGGTCGTAAGTGCCGGCCGGGGCCACACTGAAGCCCTCAATACCAAAAGACACGGTGACCGGTGAGCTGACTTCGGCGCCGTCGGTGGGGCTCACTATATATACGCGGCCAGTGGCGACGGCTGCCGTTGCCGGGCTGGCAGCAGGCGCCGCGGCGGGCGCGGGCGCGTTGCTGTCCGGACCGCCGCAGGCGGTCAGCCACAGGACGCAAAGCAGCGTGGACAAAGCTTTGGCGAAGTTCATTGTTAGCCCCCGGATGTAGACAGGTGGCGGATGTTACCCCGTCTGTCCGACGCTGTCATGGCCGGCCGGATCAGCCGCGCCGCAATGCTTCGGGCGCGAAATCATCCACCCGGATCATTGCCATGACGGCCTCATCCTGCGCCAGCAGGCTGGCAGCCTCGTCTTCACTGAGGATGCCGGCTTCCCGCGCCGCATGAATGGCGGCCACCTCATCTTCGCCATTCACCAGTTTGCTGCGCACCGCATCGGCCAGCTTACGGCTCAGTGGCGCGTTACTTTCCACCTGTTCCAGCACTTTTTGCAGGCGCCGCAGCATGTTGCGCGGGTCGTCGCCCTTATATATGCCGGCGCTGAGTCGTTCGCGCGCCGGCGTCGGCCTGGTCAGCAGCGCAACGATCTGTTTGCCAAGGTCATCGGCCGGCGCGTGGTAGGTGCGGCCGCGCGGGAAAATCAGCAGCCGCAGTACGCCGGCGACAAAGCGATTCGGGAAGTTACGCAGCAGCCCGTGCAACTGTTCCTGGGCTTTATACAAGAGAGTGCGACAGGACCATTCCACCAGCGGCAGATCCTCTTCGGGTGACCCCTGATCTTCATAGTGCTTCAGCACCATGCTGGCGAGGTAGATATAACTGAATACATCGCCGAGTCGTGCGCTCAGGGTTTCCTTGCGCTTCAGGTCGCCGCCCAGCATCAGCATGGAGGTATCGGCTGCCAGGGCGAAAGCCGCGCTGTAGCGGTTGATATGCTGGAAATAGCGCTTGGTCGGGCCCTGGCGTGGCACATCCGTGTAACGCGCATGGGTCAGTGCCATGACAAACGCCCGTGCCGCATTGCTGAGCGCCACGCCGATATGCCGGAACAGCAGGTTGTCGAAGTCGCGCAGCCCGGCTTCATAGTCGGGGTTTGCGGCCGCCTGCATTTCATCAAACACGAAGGGATGGCAGCGCACCGCACCCTGGCCGAAAATAATCAGGCTGCGAGTCAGGATGTTGGCGCCTTCCACGGTAATGCTGATCGGTATGGAGTCATAGGCACTGCCCAGGTAGTTCTCCGGGCCGAGGATAATCGCCTTGCCGCCCTGCACATCCATCGCATCATTGCCGACCATGCGGCCCATTTCGGTGCAGTGGTATTTCATGATGGCAGACGGTACCGCGGGTATTTCGCCCTGCTTGATGGCTGCCATGGTGCAGCCGATACCGGCATTCATGATGTAGGTATGACCGGCCATGCGCGCCAGCACTTCTTCGACGCCTTCGAATTTGGCGATCGGCAGGCCGAATTGCTTGCGGATGCGGCAGTAGGCGCCCGATGCATATATCGCAGCCTGCGAGCTGCCCTGCGATTCGGATGGCAGGGAAATCGCGCGGCCCGCAGCAAGCTGCTCCATGAGCATCTTCCAGCCCTGCCCGGCACGCTCAACGCCACCGATAATAAAGTCCAGCGGCACAAATACGTCCTTGCCCTGGGTGGGGCCATTCTGGAACGGCGTGTTCAGTGGCAGATGCCGACGGCCGGTGACGACGCCGGGGGTATCAGCCGGAATTAATGCTGCAGTAATGCCATAGGCATCCCGGTCACCGATTAGATGCTCCGGGTCGTATAGTTTGAAGGCCAGACCGACCACGGTGGCGACCGGTGCCAGCGTGATGTAGCGCTTGTCCCAGTTCAGGCGTATGCCGGTAATTTCCTTGCCTTCCCACTCGCCTTTGCAGACGATGCCGGTGTCGGGAATAGAACCGGCATCGGAACCTGCCCGCGGTGCCGTGAGTGCAAAGCAGGGGATCTCATCGCCGGCAGCCAGGCGCGGCAGCCAGTGTTTTTTCTGTGCGTCGGTGCCGTAGTGGATCAGCAGCTCGCCGGGACCCAGGGAGTTGGGGACGCCAACGGTAGTGGCGGCCACCACCGAGCGGCTGCAAATCTTGGCCAGCACGGCGGAGTTGGCGACTGCCGAGAAACCCAGCCCGCCGTACTCTTCCGGGATGATCATGGCGAAGAAGCGTTCCTGCTTCATGTAGTCCCAGACTTCCGGCGGCAGGTCACCCAGTTCATGAGTGATTTGCCAGTCATCGAGCATGGCGCAGAGTTTTTCGACCGGGCCATCCAGAAAGGCCTGCTCGGCATCGCTGAGCTGCGGCGCCGGCAGTGACATCAGGTTAGCCCAGTCAGGCAGACCGGTGAACAGTTCACCGTCCCATGATACGGAGCCGGTTTCCAGCGCCTCTCTCTCGGTATCGGAGATCGCCGGTACCATCGATTTGTATACGTCAAACAGCTGCGCAGTGATGCGTTCGCGGCGGAAATCGGTGAAATTGATAACCACCAGCACCGCGTAAAAAATCCACAACAGCAAAAACCAGAACCAGGGTCCGTAGCCGATCAGCGAGTAAACCAGCAGCGCGCCGCCGATAGCCAGGGTGGAGCTGCCGAGATCAACGCGCCGGTATGCCATGGTCACCGGTACGGTCAGAAACAGCAATAGCCAGAATAGGCCGAACAGAAACTCACTCATGTACCCATCATACCGTATGCCAGGCACCTGCAAGTACGCCTTTATAAGTAGTTGCCACAGCGGCCTTGCGGAGTTACCGGATGCAGACCGGCGGGCAGGAAGGCATAAATTGGCACCGGAGATGGGCCGTTTTTGCCGGTCGCAGGTATACAAGGAAAGGAAGCATGAATAAATCACGAATGATTAGAGGCGTTGCGCTTTCGGTGCTGGCCAGCCTGATGGCAACCGGAGTCGGTGCCGCGGATGCGCCTAAATTCAAGTCGCGGGTAGGTATTACCAACGTGAACCCCGAAAGCAGCAACAGCACCATCGCTGGTGGCGGGTTGCTGCCAAGCTATCCGACAGGACTGGCCATTGATGTGCAGGATGACAACATGCTGACATTTAATGGTGTTTACATGCTTACCAAAAATATCGGCATAGAGCTGCTGGCCGCATTGCCTTTTGATCACGATATTGATGTAGTGGGTCTTGGCACTATTGGTAGTACCAAGCACCTGCCGCCGACCCTGAGTGCGCAGTACTATTTCAACAACAGTTCTGCATTCACGCCGTATGTCGGTCTGGGTATCAACTACACGCTGTTCTTCCAGGAAGAGCTGACGTCAGGCGCGGCCGACCTGTTGAGTACAGAGCTTGCAGCAGCATTGATGACACCGATAACCGTTAATACCAGCGACATATCGCTCGGCGATTCGGCGGGCTTTGCTTATCAGGTGGGTGTGGACTACGACATCAACGAGAACATGCTGATCAACCTCGATGTATGCAAGATGGACATTGATACCGAGGTGAAAATCATTGGAGTGGATGTCGGCGAGGTAATAATCGATCCGACGGTCGTCAGCCTGAATGTGGGCTAGAAGTTCTAAGCTGCTTTGCCACTAACGACCACGCCGCCGCCGTTGCGGTTCCTCTTTGCCTTTAAAGGCATCGGTATTGTGCAGGCCATATGGTTTTTTAAGTGATTCACTGAGGTAAAAGTCGGGCTCATAATCCTTGTCCTTCCATACGTACCAGTCATCGTCTTCGATGTCTTCGTATTCAATAATGAAGATGGCCCCACCGGGCTCTTTGCCATTATTTGATACGTGATGTTCGTAATGGTCGTGAGTGATCCATCGCCCGGGGTTGTCCATTTCAATAATGACGTCATAGCGTTCACCAGGCGCCATGCTAAGCACGTCAACAGGATAAGGGTTCTCTACTGGCAGTCCGTCCTTGTGAGTAACAATCGCATCGTGGCCATGCGGATGAAAAGCGACCGGAATGGTTGCCGAAAACAACCGGAATCTGACTACATCACCTTCTTTCACCCGCAGTGGCTGGGTCATGGGGAAAGATTTACCGTTAATCGAAAAATAGCTGATAGGCTCGGTTGGGTGACCTCCTTCACCGTATGTGTCTGCGACCTCTGGGTTCCAGCCGGAAAACATCAGGATGGCCTCTTTGGTGACCTTTTTTTCCAGTCGGGACTGCTTCTTGGGTTCAACAATAAACGGCCCCCACATGCCGCGGGTGCCGACATGTTCAGGCACGTTCACATGGCAGTGGTACCAGAGGCTACCGACTTTAATGGCTTTAAACTTGTAGGTGTAGCTTTCTCCTGGTTCAATGCCTTTCTGGGTCACATCCGGTACGCCGTCAGAGCGCCAGGTGTTCAGTTGATATTGGCCATGCCAATGCACCGTGTGATTTAACGTAGTGTTGTTGTGCACAACGACTTCCACGTCATCACCTTCTGCAACATGGAAAAGTGGCCCGGGTACCTGTCCATTAAAACCCCAAACCTTGGTGGTGAAACCGGGAGCAACTTCAAGTTCAACCTCATCGATGGTCATTTCAAATTGTCTGAGCTCGGCGTGTGCAGCAATAGAAAACATTCCTACTGCAATGCTGGCTAATTGCCAAATACTCGATGATATGTACTTCGACATGTAATTATTGCTCCTAGTTTGTGCAACAAATTTGGCGTAGGTAGGCAACAAGATCGTCGACTTGCTGGTCGCTGAAGTTACTATCCCATGCAGGCATTAGCACGGACTTGTTGACAGACTTGCCACCATGTTTGATGGCTTTCATCAATTCTTCATCAGTGCGGGCTGACATCTCATCCTTGTCCGTATGATCACGCGGCAGAACGCTCATGTCGGCAATATTTATGCCTTTGCCGTCACCGCTGATACCATGGCACTGTGTGCAATAAATTTCGTACAACGCATTACCATTATCAGGATCGCCTTCATTGCCAAGCGCGGGTAGTACCCCGCTGATAGTCAGGACAACGCTCATCAAAAATATCTTGTTCATTTGAAATCTTCCCCATTGACTTTCAGATAGTCCGCTAGTTTTTTGACAACCTCGGGGTTCAGGCTATTGCCAGGCATCAACGTGTGCGGGTCCCAGGCAACCGGGTCGGCAATATAGGAAGCGATAAAGCCGGGTTGCAATCGCGCCCATGCGGTGTAGAGTTCCGGGCCGGATGTTCCGCCATAATCGGGCGCATCGCGGTGGCAGGCATCACAGCCATTGAATTTACCGAACGTAAGGTTGCCCATCTTCCAGGATAGGGTGCCGGGTTCGTAAGCCGCAGCTTCAACAAGCGACGTGAATGGTTTAAGCGACATCAAATAGTCGGCGGTCTGTGCAGCATCCGCCGCCGACAGAGCAGTGTGTTCAGGCAGGCTGCTTGTATCCACGCTATCCCCGTCCGCGCCCCGCAAAATGTGCGCTGGCGGATAATATCCAGCCGGTCTTATGCGCTCAGGATTCTGTAGCCACGCGACCAGCCATGTACGGTTAAATTTATTACCCGCGTAGAATAGGGGCGGCGCTTTTCGATTTTTTCGCTCGGTTGCGGATTGCTGTGTATAGTTCGGATTATTCAAAGCGTGGCAGTCACCGCAATCTGCCATCAGTTGTGCCACGTCACTGTCAGCAAGAACCAGATACGGTGTTCCTGCCAGCAGCAACGTGACAGCCAATACCCAATTTCGATGGTTGATCACTTTATTAGCCTCGAATATTTCGCATGCTTAGCGCAGCAATATCTGGTCTCCGCGTCCGATTCCCGGAGCGGCATCTTCATGATTCATAAGTACTGAAATCGCCCCATTCAGCGCATGCTTCATGCGATGGTCGACCAGAGCATTATTAGTTGCACGATCGGAGGGGCTGACGATGTCGAAAATCATGCCATGCGCCGGCGCCACCTCTACTGTTTGCAGACCCCATGACACATTTTTGGGATTGCCGTTGTCCCAGACCCGTTCCCAGATTCCGGCGATGGGGTGAAATGCAGCTGCCTCGTTAATCAGCGCGTTGACGAAATAGATTCGTACTCGCTCACCCGGCTTCGATTCGAGCGTCTGTGTCGCGTTGGGGTCATTTACCGGGTCATAGTGAAACTGTTTGCCGTTGACAAGTACTCCTTTCCAGCCGGTGCCCATTTTTATGTCATCAGCAGATGTACCAGCTTCAAACAGATCGCCCTGAACAAGTACGTATTCACGATCCGGTTTGGGGAAACTCTTATTGTACCCATCCTCTGGGTCGACGATGATCACGCCGTACATGCCGCGGGAAATATGTTCTGCCATCGATTCCGACCCGCAGTGATAGATGAATACGCCGGGGTAGTCGGCTCGGAAGGTGAAGCTTTTGGTAGTGCCGGGCTTTATGGACTCAAATTCATCAAGAACATCGACGCGCGCGGCATGAAAGTCAATGGAATGGCTCTGCTTGTTGGCAGGATCATTCGTCAGAGTAAAATCGACAATGTCGCCTTGTTTTACTCTGACCAGTGGTCCGGGAATTTCACCTTCGTAGGTCCACATTGGCAGAACAGTGCCGGCATTGTCGATGGCAACATCTTTTTCTTTGACATTGATGTTGACCTTTAGCGTCTCGGCGACAACGCCGCCGGTGGCGAGTATCGACAATGTCAGTGTGGCGGTAACGAGTGCTTTTTTCACGATTTCTCTCTGGTTGTGTTTTTTAAACATGGCCGATTACAATCAAGAAACGTGCCAAAAAAATAAAACTTGATTTTCAATGTGTTAGAGGACTATGCTGTTCTTTGAACAGCAGTATAAAGTTGTAAAAATAACACGGTGTGGGATTATGACCTCATACACAGCATTCTCCGAACTGGCCGATATGGTTGCTGACCTGTCGCAATCCATGCCTCAGGAAGTCAGGTATCAGCGCCTGCTGAAAGTGTTTCGAAAAAACTTTCCCTGTGATGCGATTGCACTACTGCAGCGCGAACGCGGGATGCTGATTCCCCGTGCGACTCTGGGATTGGGATCTGACACCATGGGCAGACGGTTTGTTGTTCAGAACCATCCACGGCTGGCACAGATTCTGGACAGTCGGAGGCCGGTGAGATTTGCCGCGAATTCGGAGCTGCCGGACCCGTATGACGGGCTGATAGAAAAAACGCAGGGAGAACTTTATGTTCACGATTGCATGGGTGCCACGCTATATATAGACGACATACCCTGGGGTGTATTGACACTGGATGCTCTAGACCCAAGCGCGTTTGACGACATCGATATGAACATATTTGAGGCGTTCCTTAATGTTGCGTCAGCCACAGTGCGAGCGGCCGATTGGATTAAACGTCTCGAAGACCGGCTTGAAAGACACCGCATGATCAGCGCAAGTCAATCCGTGCAAAGCGCCCCTATGGAAATTATTGGTGAGAGTACGGAAATGCAAAGACTGATTACGGAAGTAAAAACCGTGGCGCTGTCGGATCTTACTGTGTTGATTCTTGGCGAGACGGGGGTAGGAAAAGAGCTAATAGCCAACAGTATTCATCACCATTCAAACAGGGCAAGTGAATCTATGGTGTACGTTAACTGTGCTGCGTTGCCGGAATCCCTCGCCGAAAGTGAATTATTTGGACATATAAAGGGGGCATTTTCCGGGGCAGTCGAAAACCGCACCGGAAAATTCGAACTGGCGCATGAAGGTACACTGTTTCTGGATGAGGTTGGTGAGCTGCCGCTTGCGGTGCAGTCGAAATTACTGCGCGCCCTTCAAAGCGGCGAAATACAGCGCGTGGGTAGCGATAGCCACCACACCGTTGATGTTCGCCTGATAGCAGCAACCAACCGTGATTTGAAAAAGGAAGTCGTGGAAGGACGATTTCGGTCAGACCTTTACCATCGGCTTAGCGTGTATCCTCTGGTTGTTCCGCCATTAAGGGATCGGCCGGCCGATATTTTGCCACTTGCCGGATATTTTCTCGAGCGTGATCATCGACGTATGGGCGTTAGAGGAGTGCGGCTTAGCAATATTGCAAAAAACTGGCTCACCAAAATGGCATGGCCCGGTAATATCAGGGAGCTGGAGCATACGCTTTCAAGGGCGGTAATTCGCGCGCTCAGCGAAGGTCAGGATTTGGATAACATAATCGAGCTGGATGTCTCTCATCTGGGCGCTGATATGGCCCCGGCTCAGCTGAGTGGGGTATCACGCAATGACAATGAGTATTCACTGGAGCTGCCTCTCAAGGAAGTGATTGATGATCATAAACGGCAGGTAATTTGCACCAGGCTGGCGAAGTATAAAGGTAATAAAGCGGCCACGGCACGGTCATTGGGTATAGACAGGGGAAATTTTGCCCGCCAGCTGAAACGATTGAATATTGACTAAATAATTATCTGTGCTGAATTAGTTGCTACTGTACTGTGAAACGCCTGTTCACTGCGCGTTGCATTGTACAGTGCAGGACGTTAACTGGCTTTTGCGCCATGAGTCCTTGGCCTGTTGCAGGCAAAGTTGTTCCTGCGCCGAATTCATTGATAATGCGCAGGCTTCCTTGACGTTATCCAGCGTGGTGCTGTCCATGCCCATGTAGGCCTGACTTTCACAGTTTTTCAGGCACTGGCGCTGGCGGTAGTCGCTGACACCGGCGGCCGTGTCATAGCCCATCTCGGCCTTGCTCTCCATGATCAGCTCGGCCATGGATTTGGCAGGCGCCTCGTCGCTGGCAGCAGCAGCGGGAATAAATACCTGCTTGTCGCCGGACAGGGCCTGCAGCCAGTCTTCCCTGAGGCCTTTGACCCTGGCAATGACATTTATGCGTTCGCCTTTCTCGAACACGGCTCGCGCCTCGGCTTCCGCCTGCGGCTTGCTGCGGGCAACTGTGCCGTCGGCCGCATACATGGTGGTTACCAGTGCTTCGAGCGTATAAGCGGGCGGTTGCGGTTTCGCACTGCGTGCCACCGGTTTCGGCCGCGCCGGTTGCAGGCGCGCCCTGAGCTTGTCTATCTGCAGGCCGGCAAAGTCAGCGAACATGCCACGTGGGTACTTGTCCAGATAACTTTAGTAGCTGGTCAGGGTATCGATCTGGCGCACGCTCTCCCACATCAGGTTTTCGGTCTCGGTAGCCTGAACCTTGATGGACTTGTCCACCAGCAGCGACTGCTGTTCGAGCACCGCGATGATGAAGTCGCCACGATCGTAATCCTTGTCGCGCAGCTTGCCGTAGCGCGGTGTCTGATTGGCCTGCGTCAGGTTAGTAATGCGATCCGACAGAAAAAAGCCCAGGTCGCTGGCAGTAAGGTACCCGTCGGAATTGATATCGGATTTTTCCTCGCCGCGCAGTGCCCGCACGAATAATTCACGAAAAGCGCCATTGTCGAATACAAACTGATCGGCATCGCCCGAGGTCAGAAACTGCCGTACCGGATAGGTCACCGCGCGGGTAATGGCGGCCGGCGGTGTGCCGCGCTGAGCGGTGAATATGGTGCCGGCAAAACAGGAATCGAATACCGCCAGCACATGTTTGCTTTCAGCCAGTCGCACCCAACTGCCAAAGTCGCGCATGTGAATTGCCGACAGCTTGAAATCCGGTTTGTCACTGAGCGGGGTGTCGGTGGCAACCAGAAACCCTTCGCCCTTGATGGTCTGCCCGTGACCGGCATACCAGAGCAGCAGCCGGGCTTCGGGATTCTGGCCGCGCATGATGAAAAAATTGCGCAACGTGGACTTGAGTTCCGCCGAATCCAGGTCGGTTTTCAGTTCCACTTCATAGCCCTGGCGGGTCAGTTCATCCGCCACGGCGGTGGCATCTTTGATACCGTTGGATAGCCGCGGCCAGCCGTTGCTGTAGTTGTCATTGCCGATCACCAGGGCATAGGACTCCTGGTACAGGTCAACCTGCCCGAGGCTGGCGGCATCGGCTTTTTCAGATGCCTTGATTTCAACCACCAGTTCCCCGGCCATGCCCGGTATGGCACAGATCAGTAATGCCAGCAGGGCCGGTATTGTCTGCAATTGATGTCTGGCTGCGGTCATTGGTTGTGCGCTGTCAGCTTGGAATATTTTTTTACTTACTGACTCTAGAGGGACAACTCACAACTTCTTGCGGCATCCCTCAACCCCATGATTTATATACTATAAAGCCTGACGGCGGATGCCTCCACCGCCAGGCTTTAGTGCTTTTTGCTGCACGGCCTGAAAAGTATGGCCTAGAAAAAGCCTGCCATGGCATAGGCAGTTTTCTGGAACATCAGATCCTGAGCTTCTTCGAGCTTCAGGTTAGCTTTATTGGCCGTGGTCACGATGCGTGTCTGATATTCCTTGCGGTTGCTGACTTCAGATACCCGCTGATTGCTGGAACCCGAATCGGAAACCTTGGACGCAATCGCGGTGTCTTTGCGTACGATAACGCCCTCACGGGCTTTTTCGCTGATTTTGACGTCACAAACCAGCATGTAGGTCACGTCCTTCACCAGTGCCCCCGAGATCAGTTCGGCCGCACCACCGACGATGGCACCACCCAGTGCGCCGGTACCGCGACCGCCGCTGCCACCAACCAGGGCCCCGGCAGCGGCGCCGGCGGCAATCGCACCACCCTGGTAGCCGGTACCCAGTGCTGCTTCAGCAGCCGTTGGTGCAGCTTCTTCCAGGTTCAGCACGTATACCAGCATCTGGAACTGCGCTGCGTTCGGGTCATCAACGATGGTATAGCCGCTGTCAATATTGGCGGCAAACTGTTCCTTAACAAAAGTTG
>JAUIEY010000202.1 GCA_030429685.1 Gammaproteobacteria bacterium | reverse complement strand
GCATCAATCAGAAAGGTTTCCGGAGCCCCGTAAACGCCCCAGTCAATACCTGTGATGTTGTCGCGGTCTACGGCAACGGCCTGATAGGGATTGCCGCGGGTTTGCAGCCATTTCAGGGCCGCCGGTCGCTCATCTTTCCAGTTTAGTCCGTAAATCGGCACGTCCGACTGGGTGCCGATGGCCAGCAGCAGTTCGTGCTCGGCGGCGCAGCCCGGGCACCAGCTGGCCCAGACATTGAACAGCGAGACCTGGCCGCGGAACACCGCCTCCGTCATGCGTTCCCCGGGTTCCAGCAGGCGCGGCAGGTCGAATGCCGGCGCCGGCTTGCCGATGAAAGGCGACGGCACCACACTGGGATCCCGCTGCAGCCCGCCGACAAATAGCGCAATAATTCCCGCAAAAACAATAACCGGGATGAAAAACTTGAGTTTTTTCATCAACCGGTAGCTCCGTTTCGGCCGGGCTGGCGGTAACGCGGGTCGGTGATCGCCAGCAAGCCCCCCAGAGCCATGACCAGGCAGCCCAGCCAGATAAAGCGAATCAGGGGCTTGTACTGGATCCGCACACTCCAGGCGCCCTCACCCAGTGTTTCGCCGAGCGCTACGAACAGATCCCTGCCCCAGCCAGCCTGTATGCCCGCCTCCGTCATCGGGTTGGTCTGCACCCGGTATATGCGTTTTTCCGGGCGCAGTTCGGTGTAGGTTGCGGTGCCGCGCCTGACGGTGAAGATGCCCTGCACGGCATCGTAATTCGGCCCGGTAACCTCGCGGGTGCCTTCAAACACGAAACTGTAGCCGCCCACCTCGACCGCCTCGCCGGGGCGCATGCCCTGATCGGTCTCGACGCTGTAGGCGGAGGTCACGGTAATGCCCAGAATGGTCAGGCCCAGCCCGAAGTGCGCCAGCTGCATGCTCAGCATGCCGCGCGTAAGCCGCGGGCCGCGGCCGATAAGCTTCAGTGACGGATCCAGCAACGCAGCGCCGACCGTCCAGATACCGATGGTCACGCCCAGTGCGGTAAGCAGGGTCAGATCACCGAATACCAGCCACGGCACGGCTATGCCGGCCACGATGGCGATACCGGCAGGCCATTTCAGGCGTCGCATCAGTTCGGCAGGTTCCATACTGCGCCAGGCAGAGTGCATGCCGGCGCCCACCATCAGCATCAGCGGCAGCATGGGTAGCAGGAACACAATTTCAAAATACTGCGGCCCTACCGAAATGGAGCCAATATCCAGTGCGGTAAACACCAGCGGCCCCAGCGTGCCAAGCAGAATAACGCCGGCCGCTACCACCAGCAGAATATTATTCAGCAGCAGGAAGGTTTCGCGGGAACAGGGTTTGAAACCGACCTGTGTTTCCAGTGAGCCGGCGCGCCACGCATACAGTGCCAGTGATACGCCCACCACCAGACCGAGAAAAACCAGGATGAACAGGCCGCGTGCCGGATCCGAGGCAAAAGCATGCACCGACACCAGCACTCCGGAGCGCACCAGAAATGTGCCCAGCAAACTCAGCGAAAACGCCCCGATTGCCAGCAGCAAAGTGGAGCTCTTGAACAGCCCGCGCTTTTCGGTCACTGCCAGTGAGTGCATCAGGGCGGTGCCGACCAGCCAGGGCATGAACGAGGCGTTTTCCACCGGGTCCCAGAACCACCAGCCGCCCCAGCCGAGTTCGTAGTAGGCCCACCAACTGCCCAATGCAATGCCGAGGGTCAGAAACAGCCATGCCACCGTGGTCCACGGGCGGGTCCAGCGCGCCCATTGCTGGTTCAGTTTGCCGTCGAGCATCGCTGCTACCGCAAAGCCGAAAGCCACGGAAAAGCCGACATAGCCCATGTAGAGCATGGGTGGATGAATAATCAGCGCGAAATCCTGCAGCAGCGGATTCAGGTCACCGCCCTGCGCGGGCGCCGGAAATATCCGCGCGAAAGGGTTGGAGGTAAACAGAATAAATGAGTTAAACCCGACCGCAACGGCGCCCATCACGCCCAGCACGCGTGCCGTCATTACCGGCGGCAGGCTGCGGCTGAACAGCGCGACCGCGCTGGTCCACAGGCCCAGTATCAGCGCCCACAGCAATAATGAGCCTTCGTGTGCGCCCCACACGGCAGCCACTTTGAACGGTAGCGGCAAATCAGTATTGGAGTTGTTGGCAACGTAGAGGACAGAGAAATCGTCGTCGATGAACGCCACCACGAGGCAGGCAAAAGACAGGATCAGAAACAGGAACTGGCCATGCGCCGCCGGTCGCGCCAGTGCAATCATTCCGTTGTGCTTAAGCTGGGCGCCGAGCAACGGCAGCACAAACTGCAGGGTCGCCAGGCACAGCGCTATAACCAGGCCGAGTTGGCCGATTTCCGCGGTCAAGCCTTAGTCTCCCTCGATTTCATTGGCGAGGGTACTGGTCTGCCCGGCCGGATGCCCCTGCTCTTCGAGCATTTTGGCGACTTCCGGACTCATGTAATTTTCATCGTGTTTGGCGAGCACTTCGTCAGCGATGAAAATGCCGGTCCCATTGAGTGCGCCGTTAGCCACCATGCCCTGCCCCTCCTTGAACAGATCCGGCAGTACGCCGGTATAGGCAACCGTAACCTCCGCAGCGGTGTTGTCGGTGACAATAAACCTTGCCTCCAGGCTGCCCGGAGGACGAACGAAACTGCCGGCCTTGACCAGGCCGCCGAGTCGAAACGGCTGGCCGGCAGCGACCTCGCCCGCCGCAACCTGCTCGGGACTGAAGAAATAGGTGATATTGCTTTGCAGGGCGCGCAATACCAGTACAGCCGCCACAGTCACGCCGGCCAGCACCAGTACCACGGCAGTCAGGCGTTGCTGACGCGGGGTCATGCTGACAACTCCCCGGCGCTTTGCAGCCGCCGCGCAAGGCGCTCGCGGGTCAGGCGCAGGTTGCGGCGGGTCAGCCACACCGTCGCAGCCAGCACCGTCAGGCTGATGCCAAAAGCGCTCCAGACGTAACGTGCGTAACCGCCCATCTCAATGAACTCGTTCACTACGAAACTCCATTAACCTGGTTGAGCATCTCACTGACCCATCTTGAATTTTTTTCCCGCTTGAGGATTTGTGTGCGGATGCTGGTGAACAGGATACCGATAAACAGCAACTGGTAGGCCAGGATCATCACCAGCAAAGGCCAGAGCATATCGCCGGCAATGGAAGGTGTTTCCAGTTTCATCAGGCTGGGACCCTGATGGATGGAATTCCACCATTCCACCGAGTAGTGAATGATCGGCAGATTGACCACGCCGACCACTGCCAGGATGCCGCTGGCCCGATCGGCCTGGCGCGTTTCCGGCATGGCCTGACGCAGCAGCATATAGCCGAAGAACAGGAACAGCAGAACCAGTTCAGAGGTGAGCCGCGGGTCCCATTCCCACCAGGTGCCCCACATGGGCTGCCCCCAGATCGCGCCGGTGCACAGCGCCAGAAAAGTAAATGCGGCGCCCGCAGGAGCGGTGGCTGCGGCCACGGCGAATGCCAGTTTCATGCGCCAGATCAGCCCTATGGCCGACGCCACGGCCATTACTGCATAGGCAAACATGGACAGAAATGCGCTGGGAACGTGCACGTAAATTATCCTGAAGCCCTCGCCCTGCAGATAGTCGGGCGGCGCCACGAACAGGCCGCCGTAGGCACCGGCGACCAGCAACAGCACAGCAGTCCATATAAGCCAGGGCTCAAGCAAACTCGCCGTGCGATAGAAATGCGGCGGCGAGCCGAGTTTAAAAAACCAGTTCCACATGGTCGGCAAAGGCAGGTCCAGGATTCGCGATGTTCCGCCGCCCGTACGCGGCAGACCGATATTTTACAACAGTTCGGCAC
>JAUIEY010000201.1 GCA_030429685.1 Gammaproteobacteria bacterium | reverse complement strand
TCGTTACGGTTTCTGCTGGGGCTGGCGGAAGCTGCCAACTTCCCGCTGGCGACTAAAGCCACGGCCGAGTGGTTTCCAAAATCCGAACGCAGTCTGGTGGTGGGAATATTCACCATGGGGCCGGGCCTGGGCGCAATTATTGCGCCACCGCTAATAGCCGGCACCCCCTGGACACCCGGCATCATTGATTTGTGGGGCTGGCAGGCAGCCTTTCTGATCCCGGGACTGATCGGTTTCCTGTGGTTGTTTTTGTGGCATCGCTGGTACTACCTGCCGCAGCAGCACCCCGCGCTCACTGATGCTGAACGCAGTCTGATTGTCAGTGAAGTGGATGATCAACCTGCCGAGGACGGGCGCCCGTGGTGGTGGGCGTTTCGCTACCGTGAGGTCTGGGGCCTGATGATCAGCCGCTTTGTTTCCGATGGCGCTTTTTACTTTTTCGTGCTGTGGCTGCCGCTGTACCTCAGCGAAGCGCGAGGCATGAACCTGCGTGCGATCGGTTTTTTTGCGGTCATTCCGTTCCTGGCAGCAGATATCGGCAGTATTGCCGGGGGCTATACCGGCAAGAAGCTGATGGATGCCGGTATGTCGCTGGATCGTGCGCGCAAGCTGGTGATCTGGATCGGCGCATTGCTGGTGCTGGCAGCTATGCCGGCAGCTACCACGGAGTCTGCGGTGGTGGCGATTGCATTGATTGCTGTCGCTATGTTTGCCATCCAGTTCAAGGCGTCCAGTATGTTTACCTTGCCGGCTGATCTGTTTCCGTCCCGCGATGTCGGTACTATCTGGGGCATGTACGGAGCCGTAGGCAGTCTTGGCGGGGCCGCGTTTGGCCTGATTACCGGCTGGACTGTGGAAAATTATTCCTGGGCACCGGTGTTTGCCGCGGTCGCCTGCATGCATATTGTGTCGGCGCTGCTGGTGAATATTTTTGTGCCGCGTATCGGCTTACTTGGTCGCGATGCCTGATCCACAGGCAACAGGATCCGCAACCGCCGCACGGCTGCTGGCGGCGGTCAGCCGGGTGGAAAAGCTGCTCTGCGTTGCGGCTTTCACAGTGCTGGTCGCGGTATTGTTTGCCGATGTGATCAGTCGGGAAGCCACCGCCGCTGGCCTGCACTGGGCTTCGCAAATCGGCGTATGGGCGAATGTGGCGGTGGTGATGGCTGGTTTCGGTCTGGCCTCGGCCGGCGGCGCGCATCTGCGGCCACGTTTTCTTGACGCTGTGCTACCCGACAGCTGGGAAACGGTGCTGGGTTTCCTGCAGCATTTTCTGATGGCGCTGTTTTGCGCCGCCATAGGCGTGGTGGCGTTGCTGGTGGTCGTCGGTTCATACCGGCTAGGTGAAGTTGAAATTACCCTGTTCTGGCCTGTATGGCCGGTGCAGGCGCTACTGCCGCTGGCATTCTTTGCCGCCACGCTGCGGCATCTTATTTATGCCTGCTACGCTGATCTGCGACCGGCTGACAGCGGGGCTTTTGATATCGCTGCCGGCGGAGACAGCAAGTCATGAGCGCCGTTGCTTTGCCTGTACTGGTCGCTGTGCTGTTACTGCTGCGGCAGAATCTGTTTGTGGTGCTGGGCTGCGCCACGGCCTACGCCTACCTGGTATTTGCCGGCGAGGGCCTGGAGGGCATTATTCTGGATGCCTGGAGCGCGCTGAATAAAGACATATTGCTGTCCATTCCGCTGTATGTACTGGCCGGCAATATCATGGCTCGTGGAGCCCTGGCAGATCGCCTGATCCGGGTAATGCGGGCGTTGACGGGGCCGATTCCCGGCGGGCTGGGCGCTGCAACCATTTTGTCCTGTGCGCTGTTTGCCGCTGTAACCGGGTCCGGCACCGTGACGCTGGTGGCAGTCGGCGCGGTTATGTACCCGGCGCTGCTGGAAGCGGGTTACAGCAAACGCTATGCCATGGGGGCGCTATGTGCAGCCGGCACGCTCGGGGTGATTATTCCGCCAAGCATTCCGCTGATTCTTTACGGGGTAATGACTCGCACCAGTATTGCCGATTTGTTTCTGGCCGGCATTGCGCCGGGCCTGCTGCTGACCGCCGTGCTGGTGGGTTATTCCGTCTGGCTGAATCGGGCCAGTCGCGGTGAGCCCTGGTCACTCGGTGAAATCGCTGCAGCATTGCGCGACGGCGTCTGGGCGCTGTTCATGCCGGTGCTGATTCTCGGCGGTATTTATTCCGGGCTGTTCACGCCGACGGAATCGGCGGCGGTGGCCGTGGTCTATGCGCTGGTCGTAGAGGTCTATCTGTATCGTGATTTGCGCCTTGCGGATCTCGCCGCTGTGACGGTGGTAACCGGGCGCTTGCTGGGCGCATTGTTTCCGGTACTGATGCTGGCATTCAGCCTGAATATGTTTCTCACCTACCAGCAGGTTCCTACTATGCTGGTTGAGTGGCTGGGGCAGCGTGTCGATGACCCTGCGGTCATGCTCGTCGGCACCAATGTTTTTCTGCTGTTCATCGGCTGCCTGATGGACATCGGTTCGGCCATCCTGGTGCTGGCTCCGGTGCTTGCGCCGCTGGCAGCTGACAATGGCATCAGCGCGCTGCACTTCGGCGTGATCATGGTCATGAACCTGGAAATCGGTTATCTGACCCCGCCACTGGGCTTGAACCTGATTGTTGCCATGGGGGTCTTCCGCGAGTCCTTCTGGGATATTTGCCGCGGGGTGTTGCCGTTTTTGCTGCTGATGATCGGCTGCCTGTTGCTGATAGCGTTCACACCGCAACTGGTGATGACATTTGTCAGTTGATGCGCTTGCTCCGACGCCGCGCTCCGAGGTTACAATGCGTCCCCAACACAACGACTAATAGCAAAACAACCAACAAATCGGGAGTTCAGCGATGACTATCAGTATTGGCGACAAAATGCCCGCAGGCGAATTTGCGGTGATGACCGACAACGGCCCGGGCAAAATTTCCACGGATGAATTGTTCAGTGGCAAGCGGGTGGTGCTGTTTTCAGTGCCCGGGGCATTCACGCCGACCTGTTCGCAGAAACACTTGCCGGGCTACGTGCAGAAGGCTGATGAACTTAAAGCCAATGGCATTGATGCGATTGCCTGTACGGCAGTAAACGACGTGTTTGTGATGGACGCATGGGGTAAGGATCAGGGCGCCGGTGACAAGGTCATGATGCTGGCTGACGGCAATGCAGACTACGTCAGTGCACTCGGTCTGGAGCTGGATGCCAGCGGCTTCGGCATGGGCAAGCGCGGGCAGCGCTTTTCGATCATCGTCAATGACGGCGTGGTTGAACAGCTGAATGTAGAGGCGGCAGGTGAGTTCAATGTCAGCAGCTGCGAATACGCCATCGGCCAGACCGCGGCCTGACGGGCACGGGCAAAGGGGGTAATCGGTGGATACATTGATTCATCTGCAGGGCAGCGGCATTCACCAGGTCATGGTGATCATCCACGTGCTGCTATTTGTATACTGGCTGGGCGGTGACCTGGGTGTTTTTTACTCCAGCAAGTTTGTGGTGCGCCCTGATATTTCACCGGAAGCACGGGCGATTTCTGCCAAGATCATGCTGGATCTGGATCAGATACCGCGCGTTTGCATGAGTCTGATGCTGACGGTCGGCGGAATCCTGACCGAGTTTATCGGCGTACCACACCCGTGGTATCAGAAGATCGGTATCGTGTTGCTCGGGCCGGTGTGGTTATTCTGCGTGCTGTATCTGCATTTTCGTCACGGCAGCAAGGCATATCCGCTGGTTACCAAATTCGACATGTTAATTCGCTGGTTGGTTGTTATCGGTGTGCCCATCAGCGTCTTCCTGCACTGGGAGAGCAATCGTCTTGCCGAGTATCCATGGGTTGCCGGCAAGCTGCTGATGTTCGCGT
>JAUIEY010000200.1 GCA_030429685.1 Gammaproteobacteria bacterium | reverse complement strand
CTCCATGGGCACGGCCATTATCAGTACCATCTATGGCGACAAGCTCGGCTTCGATCGTGCCGCGCTGGGCGAACTGGCGCTGGGCGGCTTGCTCATGGACATCGGCAAAATCGAGGTTCCGGTACCCATCCTCGCCAAGTCTGACAATCTGTCACCCGAAGAAACCGGGCTGGTTCGCAAGCATGTCTGTCATGCTGTCGAACTGGTGCGCATCATGGACAACATCCCGGAACGGGTCATCAGCATGGTCAGCAATCACCATGAGCGGTTTGACGGCAGCGGCTATCCCAACAATCGCCGCGGTACGGAAATTCCGTTGTTTGCCCGTATTGCCGGTATTGTCGACACCTTCGATGCTATTACTCAGGATCGTCGTTATGCACCCGCGATTTCCGCGCATACCGCACTGCGCTACCTGAACGGGCAGCGCCGCACCAAATTCGACGATGCCCTGCTGCAGGAATTTATTCGCGCCATGGGCATCTATCCCACCGGCACCTGGGTGGAACTGCTGGACGGTTCCATCGGTGTGGTCTGCGCGCAAAATCCGCATTGGCCGCTGGCGCCGCGCATTGCCATCGTCAGCAAAGCCAACGGTATGCCGATGGCAGCACACACGGTACACGCAAGTCGCATAAACCCGATTATCCGTGCGCGTCATCGCGCCAATCCCGGCATAGGCACACCGGATATCGAAGCACTGGCCTGACGGCACTCCGCATACCGTCATGCGGATTGCCGACTGCGACGACCAGACCGCCGCGCAAACTCAGGCATAATCCGGGCATGGCGGAATTACACCTGTACAGCTACCAGAGTTGTCCGTTTGCGCGTCGCACGCGCATGACCCTGATTGAGAAGGGACTGGATTTTGCGCTGACCGAAATCGACGTGCGCAACAAACCGGATAATTTCAACGCGATTTCCCCTTACGGCAAAGTGCCGGTGCTGCTGCACAATGGCGAGCGTATTTACGAGTCCGCCATCATCAACCAATATCTAGACGAAGTATTTCCGCAACCTCCATTGATGCCGGCAGACCCCTTTCACAAGGCACAGGCGCGCATCTGGATGGATTATTGCGACAGTCGTTTCAGCGACGCCAGCTGGCGCTATATCCGGGCCACCGGCGACGTGGAAAAATTGCCGCAAGCCCTCGCCGAGCTGGAGGACTGCTTTCGATTTGTCGAAACGGGCATGCGGGAATGCGGTCCGGGGCCATACTGGCTGGGAGACAGCATCAGCCTGGTCGATATTCAGTTTATGCCGTTTTTTCAGACCTATGCGCAGGAACCGGGCTTTGAACTGATACCTGACGACTGTACCCGGCTCCGCGCCTGGGTCGCTTTCATGCGCGACCGCGACAGCTATATGCGCACCGCGGCGCTGGCTGCGTAAACCGACAACCGCTATCCGAGGCTGATATGTCAAGCAAACAACCGCATGTACCGCAGGGCTATGCCAACCGACTTACCCGCCGTGAAGCGCTGGCCGGCGCGGCCGGTATTGCCGCCACCGCGATGGGTGCAGACACCGCAACTGCGGCGACGCTGGATCTGGATGACCCGCGCGGCAACCTGACCGCACTGCTGAAGCTGCAGGCCGATATTTCCGGTGCCGACGTGCTAGGCGGTTTCCCTGGCGAAGTCTGGGGCTGGGTGCCGGGTGAGGGCAACAGGTTACTGTTTCGAAGTTACGGGATCGGCGCCAGTCATATCGAGGAAGTAGCGGATGGCTGGCGTTTTTACCATCGCGAACTGATGTACTACCTCGATCCGGACAGCGGTGAAATATTGCAGGACTGGGTGAATCCCTATACCGGTAAACGTGTTGAAGTCATGCATATTCTGAATGACCCGGTACACCGGTTCTACGCTTTCGAGGGCGGCCGCTTTGCGTTTCCCTGGCCCTATACCGTTATGGGCGATGACCTGGTGTTTCGCATCAGCGTATTCAGCTTTCGTGATTCCGTCATGCCGCGCATGGATTACCCGCTGCATTCAGCCGACAACAAATATCAGGCCGCTGAACTGTGGATGATGAATGGCCGCGTCAGTGAAGTCATGAACCCGGACATCACCTCGGCAAGCTGTGTCACGTCCTGGTCGCGCGTAGGCCAATGGCTGCCGTTTATGGAAATGGGCAACCGCCCCGGCATCATGGTTTACCACAGCGATTCCTACAAGTTGCTGGAAGGCGTGCGGCAACTGCCGCCTGATATCCTGGCATACACGGAAAAGCATCATGCCAAATACCTGCAGTCGCCGCAGGAATGGCAGTCCCTGCGCCTGAACGCCAGCCAGCTCACGGTATCCAAACAGGAAATTGACACGCGCTGGGGCGACAGCGGCACGCCGGTCGGCAGTGTTTTCGCGAAAGACTGAACGCCTGCTCAGGCGATATCGGTTTCAACTTTTGCCGCGGGCGCGGCGGCAGGCGCCGCAGGTGCATTTGCTGCGGTTTGTTCCGCCTGCTGCGTGGCTGCATCACGGCGCCGCAACTCGTCGCGCAGTTCACTGATGATCATGCGCTGCTGCCGGAACTGACGGGCAATGGGCCGGATGCGTTCACGCCAGGCTTTAAAGCTGCGCCTGGCCTTCAGAATACGCGCCTCGGCCAGATCCAGCTGCTGCTGCAACTCAGCTATCTGCGCATCACGATCGTCCGCACCTTCCACCCGTTCCCGTGCAGCCGGCTTGCGGCGCGGCAGCGCGTTGCCGCGCTGGCCGTTCATAAACACCGCCTTGGACAGCACCCAGCCGGCCACAAAAGCCAGCGGCGCGGATATCAGCACGGTTGAAATAATAGTACTCATAGCGGCTCAGGAATCCGCGGTTTCCGCAACGCGTGTATCGCTAAGCCAGCAGCGCTCGAATTCCGCGCCAGTCAGCGGCTGACTGAAAAAGTAGCCCTGGCCAATATCGCAACCAGCCTCGGCCAGCACGCGCAATACGCCTTCGGACTCGATTCCTTCGGCTACCACGGTCAGGTTCATGGCATGCGCCAGATCTATAATTGACTCGACAATTTTACGATCACGTTTGTCGTCAATAATGCGCTGAACGAATGAGCGGTCAATTTTTAGCTCATCCACCGGCAGGTTTTTCAGCCAGGAGAGACTCGAATAACCGGTGCCAAAATCATCGATCGAGGTCTGTACGCCCAGTTCACGGAGCCTGCCCAGGGTTTCAATACCGAGGGCAGGATCACGCATCAGACTGGTTTCAGTTATTTCAAGTTTGAGCTGTGACGGGTCGAGGTTCCACATTCCGAGAACTTCGCCCATGATCTCAACCAGGTCGGCGTCTTCCAGGTCATTCGCACTGGAATTAATTGACACCTGTAAATCCGGCATGCGCCTGGTCCAGCGTGCCATTTCACGTGACGAATTATTCATCACGAACTGCAACAACGGCATCAGTGCACGCGCGCGTTCCAGCTCGTTCATGAAACTCGCGGGAGCAACCAAACCGTCCGGGCCACTCCAGCGCACCAGCGCCTCGGCACCGACCAGGCGCCGCGTGCGCAACTCGAACTGCGGCTGATAGTGAACCCGGAACTCGCCATTTTCTATCGCCTTGTGGGCATCGAACAGCGGGTGTGATGATGTGCCCAGTGTTTCCTCGTCGTGGCTGTCAAAAAACTGCAACCGCTGTTCACACGAACGGCACTTCTGCAAGGCTGCTTCGGCCTGTTTGAGCAGAATCTCGGATGAATCGCGCGTGCTCTCAGTGAATGCGCAACCCATGCTGACATCCAGCCGCATGCGCGTGTCGTTGATCTGGATCCATTCCTCAGCCAGCCGGGCGATTTTTTCGGCAGCCAGTACCACATGGCCTTCATGCAGCGGCGCGTGGATTACGAACGCAAATGAGCTGCTACTGATTTCCAGCGCA
>JAUIEY010000199.1 GCA_030429685.1 Gammaproteobacteria bacterium | reverse complement strand
AACATCGAAGTAGGCCTCAGCGACGCGAACAATCAAATCCTGCTTGGCAGCTTCATAATCGATCTGGGATTGAGCAGAAGCTTTGTCTGCCCGGCGCAGCCGGCGCCACTGGTCGGCATTGAAAAGAGTTTGATCCAGACTTATCGACCAACTCGTTGTGTCAGAATCCGTTTCTTGAATACTGGACGTGGTTCCCAACTGGTCGGTGTTAATGCCGTCTGAAGTGCCTGTTTGAAAACTACCGTTGAAGCCGATTTGCGGAAGCAGGTTGGCTCTTGCCTGAGGTTGTTGCTCCAGTGTCGCCATCATATTGGCTTCGGCTTCCCGAATAGCCGGGTCATTGCGCTGCGCCTTGGCGAAAATTTCCGCCAAATCTTCCGCGTGCAGCATGGGTGGCATGAGCATGGCGGCCGACAGAATCGCGACTTGAAGGATTCCCTTGCGGGCTATTTGACCCCTGCTGCGGGGCATACGGACTAACTGTTTCATGCGCGCATAATACTAGAACTCAAGCCATTGCTGGCATAGGGATTTGTATCAGTTTGTATCCGTTCGCCGGGCAGCCACGAGCTCGCAGGCTGTCTAAAAGACGAAACTTGCCGGTTGGGCTACGTTTTCCAGTGGCGTAACCACTGTTTCGAACAGCCGGGTGCGGCTGTATTGATCGCCGGAACGCCGCACGGCTTCGACTTCCATGCTTGGTGCGGCGCCGATGGGGGCAATCAGCAAGCCGTCTTCATTCAGCCATTCCGGCAGGCGCTCGTCCAGGGCCGGAATCGCGCCGGTGAGCAGAATACGGTCGAACTGCCGGCCGGGCTGGAAGGCGGCGAAATCCGCGGTGAGCAGTTCGGTATTGCCGATTTTGCTCAGCGCCAGTGCGGTCTGTGCGTGATTGGTAAGTTCTTCGTAGCGGTCAATAGCCGTGACCTGCCCGGCCAGCGTGGCGATGCAGGCGGTCAGATAACCGCTGCCGGTGCCCACCACCAGCACCGTATGTTCGTCTGCCAGCTCCAGTACCTGCAGCAGTCGTCCTTCCAGCACCGGCTTCAGCATGTTCTGGCCCTGCGGCAGCGGAATTTCGGTGTCGGCGAAAGCCAGTCCGCGATAAGCCTCGGGCACGAATTCTTCGCGCTTGACCTGGCCTAAGGCATCCAGCACCAGCGGATTGATTACGTTCCAGGGCCTGATCTGGTGATTGATCATCCACTCGCGGGTACTTTCCATATTCATCCGGTTTCCTGCCCAAGGGTTAGTTGCAAGGCGTTCAGCGGGAGCGAAGATTACACCAACGGCGGCCGGTCGCAAGCCGGATTATGGTGAATGGCGCGAAAGCCACTGCGGGGCTTCCTGTATTCTGTACCGATGCTGGAGGAAGCGGCTCTAACCAGTTTGAGACGCAGGCATTTTTGTGCCCGGAAGCATTGCAAAAAAGCCACCGAAGAAGAGTAGGCCAGAAGAGCAGGATGCCACTATTTTTGTCAGTTTTCTTTCCCGCGGCGCGGCGGTCGGCGCCGTCTGGCGCTGCTGAGCCGGCGGACCCGGGAGGTGCGGGGCGGTGACGGACTATCTGCCATTGCTCGGCGCCGCTGTCCTGGCGCTGTTTTTTGCGCTGGCCTGGTGGCTGGCGCTGGGGCGGCTGCGCGCGCGCCAGCAACAGGTCCGCAGACTCCACGACGAACTCGAAGATGTTGCCGCGAATGCCGCTTTTGGCCGGCGGATCGAGAGCTTTACCGATCAGGACGTCAATCGCCTCGGCGCAAGTATCAACAAGCTGTTTGAAACCCTGCACGCCAAGGATGCGCAGGCCCGGCAGCGCGAGGAGTTGTTCAAGGACCTGGCCAATGTCATGCCGGAGGTGGTGCTGGTGCACAGCGACACCATCCTGTTTGCCAATGCCGAGGCGGGCAACCTGCTGGGTGTAAGCCCTGACGACCTGCGCGGCCGGGAGGTCACTGACCTGATCCGGCCGGCCTATCGGAAAATGGCGCGCAAAATCATCAAGCGGCAGCTGGATGGCAAGAAAAAAGGTGTGCGCTACGAATTGCAGCTGATCGACGGCGAGGAGCGCACCCGCTGGGCCGAAGCCACCGGGATGCGCATCCGCTATCGCGGCGAACCGGTAATCCTTACGGTTGCGCGCGACATCACCTATCGCAAGAGCGTCGAAGCGGCGCTCGGCCGCGGCCGGCAGCAGGCCCAGATTACGCTGGAGTCGCTGGGTGAGGGCGTGATCACTACTGACGTGAACGGCGTCATCGATTACATGAACGTTGCCGCGGAAAAACTCACCGGCCAGTCACGGCAGGAATCCATCGGCCAGCCTTTTGCCGAGGTGGTGAAGCTGGTTGATGAAGGCGACCGCCGCGATCTGGGTGATCCGGTCTCACGTTGCCTGGTGCAGAAACACCGCGTCAGCATGGGACGGCGGGCTCTGTTGATGCAGAACGGCGGCAGCGGCGAGATATCCATTGACGCGGCGGCGGCACCAATTGTGGCCCCGGACCGCAGTATCACCGGCGCCGTGGTGATACTGCGGGATGTCGGCGAGCTGCGCGGCATGGCCCGTGAAATGACCTACCAGGCATCCCATGATGCGCTGACCGGACTGATCAACCGGCGTGAGTTCGAGCGCCAGGTGAATCTGGCGATTGAGTCGGCGCGTGCCGACGAGTCCCAGCACGTGCTGTGTTTTATGGACCTCGACCGCTTCAAGGTGGTCAACGATACCTGCGGCCATGCGGCGGGCGACAATCTGCTGCGCGAGGTGGCCGGCCTGCTGCGCAAGCATGTGCGGGATTCCGACGTGGTTGCCCGGCAGGGTGGCGATGAGTTCGGCATGTTGCTGGTAGGTTGTCCGCTCGACAAGGCACGGCAAATTGCCGAAGACGTTTGCCGGGCCGTTGGCGACCATCGTTTCACCTGGCAGGATCGTCTGTTTGAGATCGGCATCAGTATTGGTCTGGTAGAGATCGGTTCCAAAACCACGTCACTCGAGGACGTGCTCAGCGCCGCTGATTCCGCCTGCTACGTGGCCAAGCAGGAAGGCCGCGGCCGCGTGCATGTTTACTCGGCCCGCGATGAAGCGGCGGCCCGGCAGCGCGGCGAGATTCACTGGCTACGGAAATTGCAGTCAGCGATCCGCGAAGAGCGGTTTGAGCTGCACGTGCAGCCCATTATTTCGGTGGCCGGGCGGATACCGCGCGGACCGGCCGTGGAAGTTCTGCTGCGCATGCACGACGAAGCAGAGGCCGGCGCGCAGGCACTGGTGTCACCTGCTGAATTCATTCCCGCCGCCGAGCGGTATCAGTTGATCGGTGCACTGGATCGCTGGGTGGTACAGACCACGCTGGCATCGGTGGCGAGCGGCAGTATTCGCCTGCCTGATGAACGCAGCGTGGCGATCAATATTTCCGGCCAGACCATGTCGGAAGAGGGCTTTCTGGAATTTGTGGTTGAGGCGCTGGATCATTCCGGCGTGAACCCTGAACAGGTTTGCTTTGAAGTCAGCGAGCGCGATGTGTTGCGCGACCTGGAGCATGCGCGGCGATTTATCGGCGTGCTGCATGGCATGGGTTGCACCTTTGCGCTGGACGATTTCGGCAGCGACGTCGGTTCGCTGTCGAGTCTGCAGGGTCTGGGCATTGACTTCCTCAAACTGGACGGCTCCTGCACCCGCAACCTGACGGTGGATAACGTCAGCCTGGAGCTGGTATCGGCCGTGACGCGCCTGTCGCGTGCCGTCGGCTTCAAGGTGGTGGCCGAGCAGGTCGAAGACGAAGCCGGCTTTGATAGCCTGCGTGATCTGGGCGTCAACTTTATACAGGGCAATTTTATAGAAGAGCCGCATTCAATCCGACATCATTGATGTGCCGGTCAAAATAAATGGGGTCAGAGTAAAAACTACCGCCAGCGGCGG
>JAUIEY010000198.1 GCA_030429685.1 Gammaproteobacteria bacterium | reverse complement strand
GCCCGGCCAGTGCACGGTGGATGACGGGTTGAACACCGACACGAACACATCATTGAGGTTCTGCGTCCGGTTAAAGGCGTTCACCGGCACCGACGGCGCCGTAAAGGTCGAGGCATCATCAAGAATAGACACCACAATCCGCGTCAGCGCGCTGGCCAGCGTGGTGGTGTCATCAGCCAGGTAGTACTCACCACCACCCCGGCGGGCTGTTTCTGCCAGCATCGGCAGGTCAACGGTGAAACCGATGGTATAGGTCGTCACATTCTGCTGACCGGTCAGATTGGTGTTCAGATCGTAGTTGTGCAGGTAGTCGGCCATCTCGTCCAAACACTTGCCATCATCGAAATTGTCTCCTGGCAGGCGTGCACAGGCCGGCCCCACCGTGGAATTGAACCCCGGCAGGTTTTCGATCCGGTTTTCGGCACCGGTGTCCTGCGTCGGCGCGCCGTCAGTCAGATACACAATGTAGTTTTTCTGACAGGCAAACTCGATCGGCGAATCGTAGGTATTTGACGACATAGTGCCGCCAACCCGCGAGCCGGCCACACTCTCGTATTGGTGGTTGTTGCCGTAGACCACACTGCGGCCGGCAAAATACTGACCAGCTTCATACATGGTCTCGGACAGCGGCGTCCAGCCATTGGCATTCAGATTGGAAACCGCAGCCTTCATGGTTGAACGCGCGGTGGCGATATCTTCCACCTCGTGGATTACCGGCCCGCCATCATCGTTGTTGAAACGCATCAGGCCAACATTGACGCCGTTCAGGTTGTCGAGCAACTGACTGGTCACATCCTTGACCACCTGGATACGCGTACTGGTCACCGTACCATTGCCCTGCAACCAGTTCATGTAGTTGCCGCTAAACAGATGATAATTGGTGGTCCAGGCAGGTTCGGCATTGTCGTTACCGGCCCATGGGCCGGCACTGCCGTCAGCCGCCCAGTATGACCCCGGGTTCTGACCGTGCGTGCCGGCATCATCCTGACACTCGACATCCCGGTTATGGCGGGTGCTGAGGTCAATCCAGCGGCTGCGCCAGGGGCGCCGGTTGTCGCGGCGAAACTCTTTTGCATTGCCCGACCATTGGCCCAGGTTAGCCAGCGCAGTGGCGGATGCCGCACACTGATTGCGGCTTTCATAAAACCAGCGATCGCTGCCACAGGCAGGCTGCTGATCGGTGTAACTCCAGTAAACCGCATCCGAGCGGTAGCAACCCGAAAAATTCAGGTTCGGATCCCAGGCCGCCTGGGTCAGCACCTGGCTACCCATACTGCCCGACGTATCCATTATGAACAGGATATTGGGCCGGTTCACTGAGCCGCCGGTGTTGTTCGTGCCGACAAGAAACAGCTCCGTATCGTCTGCCAGAGCGCCGCCGCCACCCATTAATGCCAGCGCCATGGCTGCCAGCATCGTGCCGAGTTTTGCGTTTGCCTGTTGCATGGTTCCTTCCTCTCTCAATCCTTTGTCACGCCGGAAAATCCGTTCCGCGCGTTGTGTTACTCAGCTCCGCTCAACACCAGGTCGCTTACCAGCATGGTGTTGGCGTCATAACGCACATAAAACAGCAGTGCATCCTTGTTACCTGCCTGCCGCACGGCCTGACTGAAATCGGTCAGCGTGACGGCCGCTGATTCAAAACCGGCCAGCCGGTAGGCAGTGGCAGTGCTGAAGCGCACCGTCACCGGTTCACAGCTGTTGCAGGGTGTGACAGTCAGGCTATCGGCTTCATGCGCCGGCACCGGATCACTGGCATAGCCCAGCTCGACCACGTAGTTGAGCGGGTCCAGGGCAGCCGCAGCCATTCCCGAGACAGCCAGTACCGCCAGTACCAAAATTGTTTTCAGAGTCTTCATGATGTCTTTCTCCACCGTAATCAGAGCTTGCAGAAGAACCAGCCCTGCGTGTGCTGCGAGACGGCGTTGTCCGCCGAGTTACCTATCGCCTGCAGCTCGAAATTGAAACGAATCACCGCGCCCTCGCTCGATCCGGGGCACTGCCCGCGATCGCTGACGTAACGGCTCTGCGTGTTAAACGTACCGAGGTTCGGGCCGCCATTCGGATCGGCAACCGCAGTCACCGGTATATCGCAAACCGTCGGATTTTCGTTGTTCACACACAGCAGCGTGTTGCCATCGATGGTCTGCAAAAACTGTTCGTTGGCTGACTCGGCCAGTTGAAATGCATTCTCGGCAAACTGGTCATTACCGGCCATGGTCACTTCCAGGCTTGCGGTACTCATAGTCGAAATGGCCAGCAGAGTCAGCATCATCAGCAGAATCAGCGAGACGACCAGAGCCGCGCCGCGCTGCCGCGCGCCTGTCTGGGCAAATTTTTTCGTTGTATAAGTCATGTCTGTGTCAGCAATATTCGAAATTTGGTTTAGCCCGCATTGGCGTTACGCAGATAAACAGTTTTGGACACCTGCATGCGGCGAAAAGCGTCCGCCGGTTGTATAGGTGCCAGCACGTTGTCCAGTGGCGTATAGGTGTTGCCGTCGACAAAGCCGCGCTCGGCATTGTCCGCACGAATCAGCATCCAGACGCGCACTGCCAGTACCGGATTGGTGGCCAGCAGCGGACTGTCGGGATCGACATACTGATCCACGCTGTCATCCGTGACTGCATCGGTATCAATGCCCAGCTGAATCTGCAGGTTTTCAACACCGGCGATGACCTCCTCGTCAACCACCTGACCGCCGCGAATGGTGCGCCGGCGCAATGACGGCGTGTTCGGGTCGGCGTCAGAGCCGTTCGCCACATACCAGGAATTCACCACCATGTTGTAGGTGTTCATATGCGTCGGATCCACGTCAATGAAATCCGGCGGAATAGCGCCGTTATTGAATGCCGTGGAGCCCTGGATACCGCTCTGCAGCTGCAGCTCGCCGCCCAGCAGGTTAGCGGGCTGGGCACTGGCACGGCGTATTTCCAGCACATCCGTGTTGGTCACAATCCTTGACGCATGCGCCGGGCAGTTGATAGCCGGGTTGATCTGGCCGGCATTACCCGCCTGAATATTGTTGAATGCGATCACGCCGGTGGCGCCTGCGCCGGCCGGATTAAATACCCAGTTGGTGACGTTGCCGCCGCCCACACAGTTGACCGCGATGGCTCACGGGCTTACCGCGGCATCCTCACTATGCATGCCCCAGAAACCGGCCAGTCGGATATCGGGCTCGAATACATCAAGTGCGAAGCGCAGGTTTTCCTGCAGCCGGGCCACGCCCTCGTTCACCGTGTAATTCTGGCGGCCCTGGTTGTAGACCGTCACAGCGCCCAACACCAGGAACAGACCGATCAGCATGGACACCATGAGCTCGATCAGGGTCATGCCCGACTGATTGTTGTTGTGTGCAATCTTCGCCATGACTTACAACCTCGCGCTCATGGTGTAGCTCAGCGGCGCCGGAAACCCGGGCTCCGGCCACAAAATCTGGATGGTGTAGGTATCAACGACCGGACCCGCCACGAATACAACGTTCTGGTTGGTTCCGAGCGGCATGCGTGTGGCAATTTCGTCCTGCCACAGCCGCAGGTCATGCGCCGCCATTTCAGCCGGCGTACAGTCGTTATTCTGATTGACACAGTTGTTCAGCGCCGGTGCGCCGGCATAGGCTGCCTGGGCCGCGGAGTTGGCACGAATACGATCCATCATGTCCGCTGCCAGCGACACCGCCGTGGTGCGATACACCGCAGTGCGCCCGGCGCGCAGACCTTCCACATACAGTGCAGCAATACCGAGCATGCCAATGGACAACACCACCAGCGAAATAAGCGCTTCCAGCAGAGTGAAGCCTTCCTGATTGCGTTTATTGAGTACGTGTTTCATTGCCAATCCCGCTTAGCATCCGTTGGTCGGGTTTGCCGGTGAGGCGATTTCGGCAAGTTCCCGGTAAATTTGCGGCCTACCGGTGGGTGTAATCCGG
>JAUIEY010000197.1 GCA_030429685.1 Gammaproteobacteria bacterium | reverse complement strand
CCTGTACGGTATGCGCGGCGCACCGGTGTTTATTTTTGACGAAGTCAAAATAGACGGCGAGTGGCTCAAGGGGCCGCTGGTCGTCAACGAAAGCGGTCACGGCTACAGCGAAGCGATCGCTTTCGGACTGGAACCGGTGGACAACGGCCCGGCACTGATAAAACCACTCGACAGCTATCGCAAGGCGCGGGCTCACATGGCCGCGCGAGTCGCGGACAACGACGGCGAGTATCCGCTCATTGACCCGGTGCCGGTCGCGGCCACTGACGCGCCCTGCAAAGAAGTCGTGCTGACCGTCGACGACATCGACCTCACGTCGTTCGCGTTTATTAAAGGTAACCCGGCGGACGCCGGTCGCTACATCAACACCGGCAACGTGTTTACGCGCCATCCGAAATACGGCGTCAACATGGGCACCTACCGCTGTCACCTGCGTGGTCCGCGGGAAATCGCGCTGAACTCCGAACCGGGGCAAACCGGCTACCGGCACCTGATGGCAGCGCGCAAGCGCGGCGAGAAAACGGCCCGGGTTTCCATTGCACTGACGCCTGATCCCTACGTCTGGATGGTGGCCGGCAGCAAGATGAGTTACAGCGGCAAGGGTATCGTGGACGAACTGGCAATTGCCGGCGGTTTGGCGGGACGGGCACTGGAGACGGTCAAGAGCGAGACCAATGATTTTATGGTGCCGGCCCATGCCGAAATGATCATTGAGGGTGAGGTACCGCTGGACGACATGCGCCCCGAGGGACCTTACGGCGAAATGGTGGGCTACCAGGGCGCGGTGAAGCAGGAAGTGTTCTGGATGCGCGTCACCGCGGTCACGCACCGCCGCAACCCGTGGCTGATGAACAATTTTACCGGCACCCAGGCCGGGTCACTGATGGCTGCCGGCCACGCCCGCAAACTGCACTACTATCGAAAAACCTTCCCGGACATGGTGGACTGGTTCGCCGACACCCGTTCGGTCGGTACCACTTATATAAGCATTAACAAGACTCGCCCGGGTCAGGGCATGGAAGTGGCACGCGCCATTATCGAAGAAGATTATTTTTCGAAAATCGTGGTGGTGGTGGACGGTGACGTTGACGTCACCGATCAGGAGCAAATGCTGGCAGCCATGGGCGCACGCTGGCAGCCGTGGGGCAACACCGAACTGTTTGAATCCATGCCAGCATTACCGCTGGATCCGAGCACCGTGAATCGCGGCAAGAGCAGCAAAATTGCCATTGATGCGACCCGGCAATGGCCCGAGGAAGGCGGCCGCGACAGTTTCCCCGCACTGAATCGCACCCTGTTCGAGGCAGGTGCCCCCGATGCGCTGGCGATGACGGACGCCAAATGGGGCCGCCTGCTACGCGACTGGGAACCAAAACTGTAACGGCTCAGCCGGCCTTACTGTCGGAAAACCCCAGACCGACCCGGCGCATTTCCTCGATTTCGTCGCGCAGCCGCGCGGCGTCCTCAAACTCCAGGTCACGCGCGTGGCGATACATCTGTTTTTCCAGCCTGCCGATTTTCTTCAGCAGCATTTCCGGTGCCATGGCAGCGTAGTCCGGTCGCTGCTCGGCAACTTTACGCGGCTTGGCACGACTGCGGCCGGTGGGCCGCGCGCCTTCCATAATGTCCTGCACCTGCTTGCGGATGGTCTGTGGCTTGATACCGTGCTGCGCGTTAAACGCCAGCTGCTTCTCGCGCCGGCGTTCCATTTCCGCCATGGCGCGCTGCATGCTGCCGGTCACCTTGTCGGCATACATGATGACCATACCGTTTACGTTGCGCGCCGCCCGGCCCGAGGTCTGGATCAGCGAACCTTCGGAGCGCAAAAATCCTTCTTTGTCGGCATCCAGAATTGCCACCAGCGATACCTCGGGCATATCAAGACCCTCGCGCAGCAGGTTGATGCCGACCAGCACATCAAATTCGCCCAGGCGCAGGTCGCGGATAATCTCCGTGCGTTCCACGGTTTCGATGTCGGAATGCAGATACCGCACCCGCACATCGTGCTCATGCAGATACTCCGTCAGGTCCTCTGCCATGCGTTTGGTCAGCGTGGTAATCAGCACGCGCTCATCCTGGGCGACACGCAGGTTGATTTCGGACAGCACATCATCAACCTGGGTGCCGGCGGGCCGCACCTGCACTTCCGGGTCAACCAGCCCGGTCGGACGCACCACCTGCTCAACCACTGCATCCGCATGCTCGCGTTCATAAGGACCGGGCGTTGCCGATACATAAACACTTTGTGGCGCCAGGGCCTCGAACTCGTCAAAGCGCAGCGGCCGGTTGTCGAGCGCCGACGGCAGCCGGAACCCGTATTCAACCAGCGTTTCCTTGCGGGACCGGTCGCCGCGGTACATGCCGCCCAGTTGCGGAATGGTGACGTGACTTTCATCAACAATCAGCAGGCCATTCGCCGGCAGATAATCAAACAGACAGGGTGGCGGCTCGCCGGGCGCGCGGCCCGACAGGTAGCGACTGTAGTTTTCCACCCCCTGGCAATAGCCCAGCTCAGAAATCATTTCCAGGTCATAGAGCGTGCGTTGCTCCAGTCGCTGCGCCTCGACCAGTTTGTTGGCCTTATGCAGCACTGCGAGACGCTCTTTCAACTCGACTTTGATTTCCTCCACCGCCTGCAGCATCCGGTCGCGTGAAGTCACATAGTGAGTCTTGGGATAAATCGTGAAGCGCGGCAGATCCTGCTGCACTTCCCCGGTCAGCGGATCGAAAATTTTTATGGACTCGATCTCGTCGTCAAACAACTCGATGCGTACGGCATCGCGCTCTGATTCCGCGGGAAAAATATCAATGACTTCACCGCGCACGCGATAAGTGCCCTGCGCCAGTTCAATTTCATTGCGGGTGTACTGCAACTCTGCCAGGCGCCGCAACAAAGCGCGCTGCTCCATCGGCTCCCCGCGCATCAGGTGCAGCACCATGCTGAAGTAGGCTTCCGGATCGCCCAGACCGTAGATTGATGACACCGTCGCTACGATTATGGCATCGGGGTATTCGAGCAGCGTTTTGGTTGCGGACAGACGCATCTGCTCAATATGCTGGTTCACCGAGGCGTCTTTGGCGATATAGGTATCGCTGGACGGCACGTAGGCTTCCGGCTGGTAGTAGTCGTAGTAAGACACGAAATACTCCACCCGGTTGTGCGGGAAGAACTCGCGCATTTCGCCATAGAGCTGCGCCGCCAGGGTTTTGTTGGGCGCCAATATCAGTGTCGGGCGTTGCAGCGCCTGAATGACATTGGCCATCGTGAAGGTTTTCCCGGAACCGGTGACCCCGAGCAATGTCTGCCGGGCCAGCCCGCTGCGCAATCCGTCGAGCAGCCCGGCTATGGCCTGCGGCTGGTCGCCGGCCGGTGCAAAATCCGACACCAGTTCGAAGCTGTCAGTGTGTTTGGGGTGTGTAGTCACTATTGGTTGCCGGCCCGGAATCCCGTATATTTGCACCCCGTTTGGCCTGCCGGACAGGCCTGACCGGCTAATTTTACATGCCTAAGGTGTACCCGTGAGTCTATCAGTTTCAGAGCGTGTCAAGCGCGTCAAACCTTCGCCGACCATGGCGGTAACCGCCCTTGCCGCCGAACTGCGGTCGCAGGGCCGCAACATTATCGGCCTCGGCGCCGGCGAACCCGATTTCGATACCCCGCAGCATATTAAAGATGCGGCTATTGCGGCCATCAATGCGGGCGATACCAAGTACACCAATGTCGACGGCACACCGGCGCTAAAAGAAGCCATTATTGCCAAATTCAAAAACGACAATGGCCTGAGTTACCAGAAAGACCAGATCCTGGTATCCAGCGGTGGCAAACAGACCTGCTTCAATGTCTGCCTGGCCGTGCTGAATGACGGTGACGAATGCATTATTCCCGCTCCTTACTGGGTGTCCTATCCGGACATGGCGCTGCTGGCCGGCGGCGTACCGGTGCC
>JAUIEY010000196.1 GCA_030429685.1 Gammaproteobacteria bacterium | reverse complement strand
TTTGTGGATTTACAACCGGCGGGCCTGCCGAGCGGGTCCAGTTGGCCGGCTCTGTCGGGTAGCTCTCGCGCATCAGGTCCGTCGGATCGTTAACCCAGCGGACTTGCACGTTTGTGCCATTGCGCTTGTTCCAGTCATCAACCATTCGTCGTGTCGTTGCAACCACGTCATAGGTCTTCCAGAAACGCACACCGGAGGTAGTAAGATCAACCATAATGAGTTCTTCGGCGCCGCGCTTCAGCAGCCGTTCGCCCGGCCCGTCGATGTCATAGCGTTCCGGGTCGCAGTGTTCCCAGGGCCCGCCGTCTTTCTCGCTGCCACAGTAATTCAGTACCACATCATTGCCGATCTGCGAGTAGTACATGTTCCGGGGCCAGGCCAGCCGGTGTATGTAGGTTTGCGAGCCAAGCCAGTTGGCCATATCGGTGACAAAGCGGATGCCTCGCTCCTTACCCAGCGCGTCGAGCTGCCGGGTCATTTCCTCAAACTGGCGGTCAGTGACGTCCGGGGCCGGATCCTTGCCACCTATGCGGGCATTCTGAAAACTGTACTTCTTGTACTGGGTCGACGCATTGGCGTAATCCTGACTGTCGGTCTGTTTCACAACAGTAGGCCAGGCACGCGGATTCCATATCACCATGTTGTAGACGACGTTGTTCGGGTCGTACTGGAAAAACTGCAGGGAATTATCAAACGTATTGCCGAGATCGTTCTCCTCGGAACCGCCATGCACCACGAACAACACGCCGACGGTGCGCTCCGCGAAAGCCGCATTGGCAAAACAGGTCAGGCATACCGCCATCAAAATCAGGGTTTGTCTTCTGCAATCGCTCATCGCCTACCTTTTTCTATTCAATGCGTCAGGAAACAGGCCGGTAAGTTACCATGTCTTTAAATCATCGCCACCAGACAAGCCTCGGCATACCGGTCTGCGGCGGCCACTGCGCGGCCGTCCGGCCCGACGATAAAACTCCCGCTGCCTGCAAAAGGCATCGCGCCCGGCGGCACCGGCGGACCTGCCAGGGTTTCAATGCGTACCCCGTAGCTGCGCCGCTGGCGGCACAAAGCCGTCAGATCCGCGTACCGGAGTTCCGGGCGTTCCGGCAGTTCTAAACCCAGCCCCGCAACCGCATGCAGCGCGCGCCGGGGGCTTACCCGCAGTTCGCCGTCGCGATCAAAAACCAGCAATCGCGGTGCAACTTCGTGGCCGGTCGCTGACCACCATGCACCCAGGGTAAGTTGCATGCGCTGGGAATGCGCAAATGCGGTCAGCCACTGAACTTCTTCACTATGGCTATGCAACGCAATCTGCCGCGGAGACCCAAACGGGCCTGGTCCCGACAACGGCAACGCGCCTGCTGCCAGCCAGTCGAAAGGACCATACCGCTGCACACTGCGCTGCAGGAGCACGCGAAATGCAGCGAACGCGCGAGCGCGCGAACCAGGCAGATCCTGCTCATCCATAAACGGCGACCGGCTTTGCAAGGCACCAAAACGAGTGGAACCCTGCGCCGGGTACCTAACCGGCAGGCCGAATGCCCCGACTGACAGCAGCAATTCGCGCCGGGTCAGCAATTTATTCGCCTGAATGGTCGTCCGGGGGTGTAATCACCCCTGCGCTAACCAGGTTCTTATAGGCCTGCCGCTGCACTTCCAGAATCTGCTCACGGGAATCCATCGGCCCGTCGGCAAAGCTGTTGGGCGGATAGAGTGTTGTCTGATTGTAAAGCGGCCGGTAGATGTCCAGCCGCTGACGCAGCAACCGATTGCCTGAACCAGGCAGTGAACGCATACGGCGCAATGCCTCAACGTCAATCCATTCAGAACACACGGTCGATTCGCCCGGGCTGCCGGTATTGGACAGCACGCGTCCGTCCCAGTCATATATCTTGGAGTGCCCGGCAGTCTGCCCCTGCGGCAACTGGCCGCCAATAAGGCCGGTCTGATTGGCAGAGATCAGGTACATCATATTCTCTGACGCCCGGGTCTTTTTGGCCGACTCCCAGCTCCACATGTCCGAAGCACCGTGGTCCGAGGTCGGATGCAGCAGCACTTCCGCACCGCGCAACATAAACATACGTGCTGCTTCGGGGTACATGATTTCACCGCAGGGCATCATGGCGATGTTGCCAAGCTCGGTTCTGGCGACCGGGAAAGTGCCCTCGATACCGTAACGATCCAGATACTCATCCATCATGTCGTGCGGCGAGCCGGTTACCACTGTATTGATGCGCCGGTACTTCAGCACAATATCGCCCGACGGGCTGATCAGGTAGCAGCAATTAAAATAGCGACCGGGCCAGCTCGGATCACGCTCGTAGGAATTGGCACCGATCCATATCTGCGACTCTTGTGCCTCACGCTGCAGACGTTCAGTCTCCGGGCCGGGGATTTCTATACATGCCTTGTCGATCCACTCAGCGGCGGTTTCGGTAAGCGGAAATCCGGTCAGCGCGAATTCCGGAAACAATGCCAGTTGCGGCGGCCCCTGCCGCGCAACGCCGCGCAGCAGTTCTATCCAGCGATCAATAGAACGATTAACGATCACCATCGCCTCAGCGCGATTTGTCGCGCTGTTAACGAGGTTGCAGTAAACCTGCATGCAGGTCGCACGCCAGGGCTTGATCATCTGAGCACCGCTTACAGAAGTTGGCTCAAATATACGGCAAATCAAACCACAACGCTTCTGCGTCCTGCAGTGCCATTAATTGCCCTGCACGCCTGGTGTCGACGACCATTGCATCACCGGCCTGCAACTGCATTTCCGCCAGCGACACTGCGCCTTCTACGACGTGCAGAAAACCTGTTCGCTCCGGCCCGGGCTGCAATACCTCATCCGCCCCACTCGCAAGCAGCAAACGTTCCAGCGTTGCATCCTGATGGATCAGCAGCGATGCATCCCGTCCGTCAGGTGAAACGATCAACTGCCGGCCGGACCGCCGCGCGAAATGCGCCTGCCGGTATGCCGGTTCCAGGCCTTTGCGATCAGGCCGAATCCAGATCTGCAAAAACCGCGTCTCAGCATCATCAAACGGGTTGTATTCGCTGTGACTGACGCCGGTGCCCGCCGTCATGACCTGAAACTCACCGGCGTTGATGCGCGTCACATTGCCCATGCTGTCTTTGTGCTCGAGCGCACCCGCAAGTACGTAGCTGATAATTTCCATATCCCGGTGGGCATGAGTTGCAAACCCGGCACCGGGCGCGACGCGATCGTCGTTGATCACCCGCAGCACCGACACACCTTTCTTATCCGGTGCGTAGTAGCCGGCAAAGGAAAAAGTGTGCCGGCTGTCCAGCCAGCCGTAGTGGCTGCGCCCGCGCGCTGCGCTGCGGATCACCTCGGTCATGCAGCCTGCTCCAGCGCTTCGCGGCCGTGTGGAGTCGCGTAGTCAATCTGCGGCCCGACCGGGACAATACCCGTGGGGTTCACCGTAATCTGGCTGCGGTAGTAGTGTGCTTTTATGTAGTCGATATCAACGGTCGCCGCGACCCCGGGCTGCTGGAACAGGTCCCGCACATAGCCCCACAGGTTCGGGTAATCCTGCAGCCGCCGGATATTGCACTTAAAATGCCCGACATATACCGGATCAAAACGCACCAGGGTGGTGAACAAGCGCCAGTCAGCCTCGGTAATCCGGTCGCCGGTCAGATAACGCCGCGTTGCAAGCCGGGCTTCCAGTTCGTCCAGTGCGCCGAATAAATCTTTTACAGCCTCGCTGTAGGCGTCCTGACCGGTGGCAAAGCCCGCACGATAAACGCCGTTGTTTACGTTGGGATATATAAATTCATTGAGCTCATCGATTGCCGCGCGCAATTCCGGCGGGTAATAGTCCCCCGGCAGTGCACCGACACCATCAAACGCGCTGTTAAACATGCGCAGAATTTCGGCGGACTCATTCGAGACGATGGTGTTGCGTTGTTTGTCCCACAGCACCGGCACAGTCACCCGGCCGGTGTAA
>JAUIEY010000195.1 GCA_030429685.1 Gammaproteobacteria bacterium | reverse complement strand
GCCAGCGTCTATGGCAAGTCCAAGCTTGCCGGGGAGCAGCAGCTCGCCGCCGCCGGCTGCGATGCCCGGACGGTGCGCACCAGTTGGGTATACAGCGAACACGGCCACAACTTTGTTAAAACCATGTTGCGGCTGGCTGCGGAACGCGACCGACTGACTGTCGTGGATGACCAGATCGGTGCGCCGACTTATGCGCGTAATCTGGCCAAGGTGCTCTGGCGACTGCTGGAAATCTGGCCGGATGCCCGCCTGCTGCACTATGCCGATGCCGGGGCAACCAGCTGGTACGGCTTTGCCGAGGCGATTTTTGCCGAAGCCCGCGCTGCAGGTTTGCTGGACGGCGTGCCGGAGCTTGCGCCGACCAGCACTCTGGACTACGGTGCGCCTGCGCCACGGCCGGCCTACAGCGTGCTGGACAGCTCACTGACCAGCGCATTGCTGAACATCAGGCCGCCACCCTGGCGTGATGCCCTGCGGGAAATGCTGCAACACCATGACCACACTGAATAGCAAACGAAAGAGCGACTTCAACAAACTGCAAAAGCGACTGCGCCGCAATGCCGGGCAGGCTATTGCCGACTACAACATGATTACGGCCGGCGACAGGGTGATGGTCTGCCTGTCCGGTGGCAAAGACTCCTATGCGATGCTCGATATTTTGCTGGGCCTGCAGCACAACGCGCCGGTGGAGTTTGAGCTGGTTGCGGTCAACATGGACCAGAAGCAACCCAACTTTCCGGAACATGTATTACCGGCCTACCTCGATTCGCTCGGCATCGAGTACCACATTGTTGAGAAGATACGTACTCAATAGTTAAAGACAAGATTCCGGAAGGCAAGACCACCTGCGGACTATGCTCGCGCCTGCGCCGCGGCACCCTTTATGCCTTTGCGGAAAAAATCGGCGCCAGCAAAATTGCACTGGGTCATCACCGCGATGACATTGTCGAGACACTGTTTCTGAATTTGTTTTATGGCGGCCGGCTGGCTGCCATGCCGCCGAAACTGCTGGCCGACGACGGCCGCAACATCGTCATCCGGCCCCTCGCGTATTGTCGCGAGCGCGATCTGGCAAAGTACGCTCGTCTGCGGGACTTTCCGCTGATCCCCTGCGATCTCTGCGGTTCGCAGGAGAACCTGCAGCGGCAGCAAATCAAAGCCATGCTGGCCGAATGGGAGAAAAAGTCACCGGGTCGCAGCAACAATATTTTCCGCGCCTTGCAGAATGTTGCCCCCAGCCAGCTGGCCGATGCGGGTCTGTTTGATTTCCGGAACCTGATCCTGGACCGCGCCGGCGCCCGGGCGCCCTATGCCTTCGATGCCGACGAAACGTCACGTTCATCTGTCGAACAGCCGCTGAAATTCGTGAAACCCGGGCGCACCGGCTGATTCAGCCTGAAACCGTTTACCCGGGCACAGCGAAAACACTCCTGTAACAACCCGACCCGGCGCGGAAGGTCGCCCCGGAGCACATTGCCATCACAGGAGAATAGTTATGAGCCCTGTCACCGCACTTGCCGAGGCAACCCGCCACATTGTCCGTGGCCGTGACGATATTGCAGACGACAACCCGTCGCAGGTATCCCTGCGCCCGGAGGCTGTTAAGGTCAGAACCGCACTCGCCGCCCGTGGCCTCGAGACGCCAATGGTGCCTGTCGCCATGACCACGGCTGAAAAGCAGGCTGTCATTCGCGGCCACTTTGAGGAAATTCTGCAAATTCTGGGACTGGACCTGACTGACGACAGTCTGGCGGAAACACCGCAACGTATTGCCAAGATGTATGTGCGGGAGATTTTTTCGGGCCTTGATTACCACAACTTTCCACGCCTGACCGCCATCGAAAACAAAATGCAGGTTGATGAAATGGTGCGCGTCAGTGACATTGACCTGTCATCAACGTGCGAGCATCACTTTATTACCATTGATGGCAAAGCAACTGTTGCCTACATACCCGACGAGAAAGTCATCGGCCTGTCGAAGATTAATCGCATCGTGCGCTTTTTTGCGCAGCGCCCGCAGGTGCAGGAACGGTTGAATGAACAAATTCTGGTTGCGCTGCAAACTCTGCTCGAAACGGACGACGTTGCGGTCAGCATCACGGCCACACACTTCTGCGTTAAAGCGCGGGGTGTAATGGATGCCAACAGCCGCACGACCACGACCTCACTGGGCGGTCTGTTCAAGCAGAATTCAGCCACCCGCAAGGAGTTTCTGGCCGGATTGGAACGCGCTTAAGCCCTACCAGGCTATGGTCTCGCCGTTGAAGCGGCGGAAACTGCCACTGTCCGCCAGCGTATAGCTGCCAATCAATGTTCGCAGGCCTGCGGCACTGTCGGGTATTTCGATATCCGCAGTGCCGAAGTCCATGCGGGTTTTGACGTAACCGGGGCATACCAGGGCAACTATTACCCCCTGTTCGCGCAGCAGCGCTGCCAGCAGACTCATGGCTTTGTTAATAGCAGTCTTGCTGGTGGCATAGGCAAATGCCGCGGTATCGCGTTCAACAATGGATCCGACCGTACTCGAGAGCGTGACAATTTTTTTCTGTTCACCCGCAAGAATATTCGGCAGCAATGCCTCGGCCATTCTGACCGGCCCAAAGGTGTTGGTGCGCAATACCTGTTCCCACACCGCGTAGTCAATACTGCCAAAATGCTGCCGGTCTATGTGTTCCGCAATCGGCACCGGTCCGATAATGCCGGCATTGTTGATCAGCACATCAATCGCCTTGCCGCGCAGCCGGGATGCCAGCGCATCAATGCTGGCATGGTCGGTCACATCAAGCGGTTCAACGCGCAGATGATCGCAGGCGAGTTCATTAAGGTCGGCCGCGTCGGCCGGTGACCGGCAGGTTGCTATCACCTCCCAGTCATCACGCAGATACTGGCGTGTCAGTTCCAGGCCGATGCCGCGGTTGGCGCCCGTGATCAATACTGTTGGCATGCTATGGTCCTCCGAGTCCAGAACGTATAATCCCGCTCCATGCCATTCAACTGGGAAGATCCGCTCCTGCTTGACCAGCAGTTGGGCGATGATGAATTGCTGATTCGCGACAGCGTGCGTCGCTACTGTCGCGAAACACTTATGCCGCGCGTGCTGCCGGCATTCCGCGCAGCACAGCCGGACAGGGAGTTTCTGCGCGAAGCCGGCGAACTTGGTTTGCTCGGTGCTACATTGACAGGCTATGGCTGCGCCGGACTCAGCTACCAGGCTTACGGCCTGATCGCCCGCGAGATTGAATACATAGATAGCAGTTATCGCTCCTCGCTGAGCGTGCAGTCGAGCCTGGTGATGTACCCGATTTTTGCCTATGGCAGCGATGCGCAGAAAGACCGCTACCTGCCGGGTCTGGCTGCGGGTGAACTGGTCGGTTGTTTCGGACTGACCGAACCGGATCACGGGTCCGATCCCGCCGGGATGCAGACCACTGCGCGCGCCACCAAAGACGGCTATACCCTCAACGGCAGCAAGGCCTGGATATCCAATGCGCCCATTGCCGACGTATTCGTTATCTGGGCCAAAGATGAACAGGGTAAAACACTGGGTTTTGTGCTCGACCGGGATACAGACGGGCTGACGACCACCGCTTACGAAGGCAAGTTTTCATTGCGCGCGGCATCCACGGGAGGAATCACGTTAAACAATGTGTTCGCCCGGCAGGATCAGCGCCTGCCGCAGGCTAATGGTCTGGCTGCAACTTTCGACTGCCTTAACCAGGCGCGCTACGGCATATGCTGGGGCGTGATGGGCGCCGCCGAATTTTGCTGGCATGCGGCGCGCAACTACGCGCTGGAGCGCAAACAATTTGGCAAACCCATCGCTGCTACCCAGCTGATACAGAAAAAGCTCGCCGACATGCAAACCGATATCGCACTCGGCCTGCAGGGCTGTGTGCGCCTCGGCGAACTGTTCGACGCTGGCAACAAGTCACCGGAAGCCGTGTCTCTCCTGAAACGCAACAATTGCGGCAAAGCGCTGGA
>JAUIEY010000194.1 GCA_030429685.1 Gammaproteobacteria bacterium | reverse complement strand
TGACGGAATTGATGCGCAGATCGTGCAGGTGTTTGAGAATCTCAAAGCTGTTGCCGAAGCGGCCGGCAGCGACCTGAGTCAGGCACTCAAGGTCACGGTATTTTTGACCGACCTTGGCCACTTCGCCAGGGTGAATGAAGTCATGGAACAGTATTTCAGCAAGCCCTATCCTGCGCGCGCGGCTGTCGAAGTCGCCGGATTGCCCAAAGGAGCCCTGGTCGAAGCCGACGCCGTGCTCGCGCACTAAGCTGCCCAGTTGCTCATAGGGAATCGGTATTGAAGTCAACGCCGCACTCGCTGACTGATCTGCGCGGTGTCGGCCCCGCACTGGCGGAAAAACTGGGCCGGCTGGGGGTGACGCAGCCGACTGACCTGCTGTTTCTGCTGCCGTTCCGCTACGAAGACCGCACCCGTATTGCGCCCATCGGCAGCCTGCTAACAGGACAACGCGCGGTCATCGAAGCCGAAATCGAACTCACCGAAGTGGTCTATCGCGGCCGCCGCAACATGCTCTGCCGCCTCGCTGACGGCACCGGCTCACTGACGCTGCGGTTTTTTTATTTTTCCCGGGCCCAGCAACAGGGCCTGGCTCGCGGCAAACGGGTGCGTTGCTACGGCGAGGTGCGCAAGGGAACCGGCGGACTGGAAATGGTGCACCCGGAATACCGGATCCTGGCAGAACAGGATCCGCAGCCGCTGGACAAGCATCTGACACCCGTCTATCCCGCGACCGAAGGCATCCAGCAGGGCCGCTTGCGCAGCCTGATTGGCCAGGTGCTCGAAAGTCGAACGCACAACTGCGCCGATTTGTTGCCGGCTGAACTGGCAGCCGGCCACAAGCTGCCGGCACTCGATGCCGCACTGGAATTTCTGCATCGCCCGCCGGCGGGCGCCGCCCTTGATGAACTGGCGGCCGGCCGCCATCCGGCGCAGCGACGCCTGATTATTGAGGAACTGCTGGCGCACTACCTGAGCCTGCGGCAACTGCGCGACCGGGTCAGCCACCTGCAGGCGCGTTCGCTGGCCCCCGCAGGCGACAACATCGCCAAATTTCTGCGCAATCTGGGTTTCGAACTGACCGGCGATCAGCAAAGCAGTATCGACATCATCCGCAGGGACCTGGCTGCAACGCGGCCGATGATGCGGCTGGTGCAGGGCGATGTAGGCTGCGGCAAGACCATTGTCGCGGCGGTGGCTGCTTTACTGGCTGCAGATGCGGATACCCAGGTGGCCATCATGGCGCCGACCGAACTGCTGGCCGAACAGCATCGCGACAATTTTTCCGCCTGGCTGCAGCCGCTGGGGATCAGTGTGGCCTGGCTGTCCGGCTCACTGAAAGCGGCGCAACGCAAACGCGCGCTGGCCGCCATCGCCGACGGCGAGGCGCAGGTCATCATCGGCACGCATGCATTGTTTCAGGCGGGCGTTGAGTATGCGCGACTCGGCCTGGTTATCGTTGACGAGCAGCATCGCTTCGGGGTGCATCAGCGTATGAGCCTGATGGAAAAAGGCTCGGCTGGCAGCTTTCGGCCGCATCAACTGGTGATGACCGCCACTCCCATACCCCGCACACTGGCCATGACCCTGTATGCCGACCTCGATGTTTCGGTCATTCGTGAGATGCCGCCGGGCCGCCAGCCGGTGACCACTGTCGCGGTTTCGGATCAGCGCCGCGGCGAGGTGGTCAGCCGGGTAAAGGATGCGCTGGCTTCGGGCCAGCGCGCCTATTGGGTGTGCCCGCTGGTGGAAGAATCCGCAGCGCTGCACTATCAGGATGCGGAATCCACCCATGCCATGCTCAGTGAAGCACTGCCCGGCATTGCCGTGGGCCTGATCCATGGCCGCATGAAGGCCGCCGCCAAAGAGCAGGTCATGAAAGCTTTTGCTGACGGACAACTGCAGGTACTGGTGGCAACCACCGTGATTGAAGTCGGGGTGGATGTTCCCGAGGCGACTCTTATGATTATCGAAAACGCCGAACGCATGGGGCTCGCCCAATTGCATCAGTTGCGCGGCAGAGTGGGCCGCGGGTCGGGACAAAGCACCTGCGTGCTGATCTACAGTTCCCAGCAGCCGCTGTCGGCGCATGCCCGGCAGCGCATTGAGGTTATGCGGGAAACCAACGACGGCTTTATCGTGGCGCAAAAAGACCTGGAGCTGCGCGGGCCGGGTGAGGTGCTGGGGAAACGCCAGACCGGCCTGCTGCAGATGCGGGTCGCCGATCTGGGGCGCGATGCATGGCTGTTACCCGAAGTTCAGCAATTGGCAGATGAGCTGCTGGTGCGCTATCCGGAGCAAGTGGACATGCTTATCGAGCGCTGGATCACCCGGGCAGATGACTACAGCAATATATAGAGAATAAAATCCGCCCCATGGCCGCCGCCGATAAACAATTCGCCGTTGCACTGCCGTTCGCCGGCCTGCCCACTGATATCTGGGCCGAAACCCCGGATATTGACGGCTGCCGGCCCGACGCTGGGATGCTGAGCTGGCTGCAGGAAACCGGCCTGCTGACCCGACGGCTGCGGCGGCTATGCGGTGACCGTTTCAACATGCGGGTGTTGCGGGATCAGCCCTGTTCGGTTAGCGCCGGCCTGCATCGCGAAGTACTGCTTTGCTGCGGTGAGCAAGCCTGTATTTATGCCATCACTGATGTACCAGCCGCGACACTGGCGGCCCACCCCTGGCTGGCTAGTCTGGGCGACGAACCGCTGGGCGAGTCATTGCAGGCCCGGGCCGACAGCACATCCGGTGTCAGTCGCAGCGATTTTGTTTATGCGCTGCTGGACAGCCGCCAGTTGCCGGCGGCAACCCGCGGCCCGGTATGGGCGCGGCGCTCCGAGTTTCGCATAGGCACTGCCGCGCTGGGCGTGACGGAGGTGTTTCTGACGGATCTGGCACGTTGTGAAGGCGGCACGGAACATGAATCGCACCGCACATAGTAATGGCTTGCTGGCCGAGCTGGCCGGACAACTCAGCCACTATGCGAGACTGATGCGTCTCGACCGGCCCATCGGTATCTGGCTGCTGTTGTGGCCGACACTCTGGGCCCTGTGGATTTCATCTTCCGGTACGCCGGACCCGTGGGTATTTACGGTTTTTGTACTCGGCGCAGTGGTGATGCGCAGTGCCGGCTGCGTCATTAATGACTTTGCCGATCGCAAACTGGACAAACAGGTAGGCCGCACGCGCGAGCGGCCGCTGGTTGTCGGCACCGTTGCTCCGGTTGAAGCACTGGTGTTGTTTGTTGCCCTTTGCCTGCTGGCGCTGGGACTGGTGATGACGCTGGATCGGCTGACCCAGCTGCTGGCGCTCGGCGCAATAGCGCTGACCGTGATATATCCGTTCTGCAAAAGGTTTTTTGCCGCGCCACAGCTGGTGCTGGGTGCGGCTTTCGCGTGGGCCGTACCAATGGCCTTTGCCGCACATACCGGCGCAGTACCGCGGCTGGCGTGGCTGCTAAGCCTGGCAGTGGTGGTGTGGGCAGTGGCCTACGACACTATGTATGCGATGGCGGACCGCGCTGACGACCTGAAAGCCGGCATTCGTTCCACCGCCATTCTGTTCGGCCAGGCCGACGTATTTGTGGTTGCTATCCTGCAGGGGCTGTTCCTGTTTGCCTTATTACTGGCCGGCGAAGTGGCGGGCCTTGGCATGTGGTACCGTCTCAGCCTGCTGGTCAGCGCTCTGTTCATGCTGTATCAGTACGCGCTGATTCGCCGCCGCAATCCCGACGATTGCATGCGGGCTTTTCTGAACAACCGCCATGTCGGCGCCACCGTGTTTGTCGGCATCGCGCTAAGCTATATTTTCGACGTCTCTATATAGCGCGGGCCACTGTCCAGATCTGCACTTCCGCAGCGCCCGCCTGCAGCAACGCGTCAACGCAGGCCGCCGCGGTAGCGCCGGTGGTCAGTACATCATCTACCAGTGCAACGCGTAACCCCGCCACGGCGCCGTGCACGGAAAATGCGCTGCGCAGATTCCGCAGCCGCCGG